>JBIIMV010000055.1:0-7071 GCA_044337805.1 Bacteroidia bacterium | reverse complement strand
GCTGACCAATTTGATGAAATATTGCCCTGCAGGATAGCCCTTCACAGGAATCATAGAGTCTGAAGCGCCATTTAGCTGAACATGAAGAAGCTCCCTGCCTTCAGCATTCAGAAGACTTAAACTGCCCTTTTTTATTGTTTCAGAAAAGACAATATTCACTACCGATGAGGCAGGATTTGGAAAAACACTTAGCAGCACATTGCGCGGGAGATCCTTATCAGTACCGCTGACACCTGTTTTCCTGGCAAGACAATATTCGCCCTTTTGTATCTGAGCAACCCTGAAGGCACCAAATTTATCGGAAGCACCACCCATGTTGTGCGTCAAACCCTGACAGATTTGCCAAGGGCTACCCGCACCGGGGCGATACAAAAGAGTCAGGCTGTCTTCAGAGCCTGTAATCAAAAGGTTATCGAGGTAATAATTGCCGGAGTAAGCTGCTGTTCTTCCATCGTAACTAAATATAACATCTGCGGAGAATCCGGATGAAAAAACACCATGAATTGACCAATACCGATTGGGAGAAAGTACCAATCCGGCCGGCACACCAGCCGCATCAGGCTCGGCGAAATGATGCTCCACCCTTACGAAGGATGAGTCGGTAATATTATTTACAATAAAAGAGCACTTCTCATCTGAAAAAGACTGTAGGCCCGTTTGCACTATGGTGCGGTTTTCGGAAACAATGGCATCGCTGATGAGTTCATCAGGGTCGAGGATAACCTCCAGCGGACTGAACGGAGTGGTTAAGGAAAAAGATCCGGTTGCGCCACTCATCACAATTCTGTGAGTGAAGGTTTGAGCATTTGCACCATACAGCCTTAAGAACAAGGGTACCTGCTGATGCAATACTGAGGCCCCCGTTAGTTTTTGCTTCACATGCACCGTAGTCTGATAATTTCCGGGGTTGCCACTGACCGCAAAGGAATCAATACTAAAGTGAGAAAAACCCGGAGCGAAAACCCAAGCATCAAAAAAAGGCTGAAGATTGAGACCAGAATATTGTTCCAGGGCATCACGGAAACCGGCAGAGGAGATATCCTTGAAAGCACTGTCAGCAAGCAGGTGCTGCAGGGAGGAAAAAAACAGAGAATCTCCCATATATCCCCTGAGCGAATGAACCACATCGGCACCCTTTTCGTATACATGTTCACCATAGGTAAGGTCGTGAGGAACACCGCTTACAGCACGATAGCCACTTTCTTTAAGATGAGTGAACTGCAGGATGGAAGCGTGATTCTGTCTGACATCATTGTCGTAACGTTCCCTCCCATATTTTCCTTCACTGAAAATAAAAGAGCAATAGGAGGCCCAGCCCTCGTTAAGCCACATGTCCTCGGCAGTTCTGCAGGTAATCAAATCTCCGAACCAATGATGAGACAATTCATGAGCCATCAGCGGCGCCTCATAGGCAAGCCCGCCCTGCACCGCTGCAACCCTTGGGTATGCGATATTGGTCGCATGTTCCATGGCACCGGCATTAAATGGAACCAGAACAAAACCCACCTTTTCCCAATTGTAAGGTCCGAATCTTTGTTCAAAAATATCGAAGCAGTCGCTGAGGTTAATGAAATTGTTTTTCATGCTGTTTGTGTCAGCAGGCAAGGCGTGTAACTCAACCGGAATATTGCCATTCATACCGGAAAAAATCTGATGAACCGTAACATAGGGCGCCACGGCAACCGATACCAGATAAGAAGGAACAGCCTCCGAAAGTTCCCATTCCCAGGTGCGACTTGAATCAGGATTCACTGTCACTGATTGAAGAATTCCACCACAGGCAGCCTTATCGCCCGGACGGGTGGTGATGCGGGTGGTGTAGCTTGCGCGTTCACGAAAACTGTCAAAGCACGGGTACCAAACTCTGCCGAAATTATGAGGATTCGTTTCAAAACCAACACCAAGGTTATAAGCATAGGAGCCGGAGTAGGTAAACCCTCCCCATCCGGAGGGATCCGCTTGCGGCAGACCGTGATACCAAATGGTGAGGACAACAGTATCGCCGGCCGAAAATCCACCCGGAGCAGTTGTGCGAAGCAGCGTATCGTTATATAAATGACTTATCGTAGCATTATTTAATTTAACAGAATCTATGGTCATGCTAAGCAAATCAAAATCAAGGTGTGTCGTATTATGCAGAACATGAATACGGTGAGAACAGAAGCCCGAGATCATGTTTGAGGAAAAATCAGTAATGTTGAGATTAATAGTGGTATGCAGAATATCAGCGGTATCGCTTCGGCTGTTGTAGTTAAGCGAAGCCGGCTGTGCCATAGATGAAAGTGCAGCAGAAAGACAGAGGATGGCGACCAGAAAAGAGGAAAATGTTTTCATATAAACAGTTTCCGAAAGTAGCGAAAAATTACCTTGCTTTGTGATAAACAAAGCGCCTTTGGCGAGGTTTAAACAATATGAAATTCAGAAGTCTGGAAGACGCCATTTTGTTTCTTGAATCTAAGGGAGAGCTTCTGAGAATCAAGGAAGAGACAGATCCCTACCTTGAGATGGCTGCCATTCACCTCGAAGAATACTCCCGTGGTGGCAAGGCCATTTTATTCGAGCGGGTAAAAGGCAGCAAGTTCAGGGCGGTATCGAATCTATTCGGAAGCAGTGAACGCAGCAAATTGCTTTTCGGCTCGCGTTTTCACCTTATGTCGGAGCTGGCCTCAGGGGTAAAAAATCCGGCGGCACTTCTTGGTAAACCTATGCGCTGGCCTGCATACCTGTCGGCTGCACTGGATGCAAAACCCAAAATTCTGCCCGGCGGGGCCATTGCTTCAAGATTCAGAGAAATCAAGCTCTCAGAATTGCCGCAGATTGTGCACTGGCCGATGGATGGCGGAGCTTTTGTTACCTTACCTCAGGTTTACACCGAAGATCCTGATGTTCAAGGATGGAGGGGATCTAATGTTGGAATGTACCGCATTCAGATAAGCGGTAATGATTACAGAAAAGATGCCGAAGCAGGACTGCATTACCAACTTCACCGTGGCATTGGCGTGCACCAGACAAAATGGAATTTACGCAAACAGAGCATGAAGGTGAGTGTTTTTATTGGCGGACCACCCTCCCACTCTTTTGCATCCGTTATGCCGCTTCCGGAGGGTTTGCCGGAGATTAGTTTTGCCGGGGTTCTTGGTAGCAGGCGTTTTCGCATGGCATACGATCGTGCCGGCTATGCGGTAAGTCTCGACGCCGATTTCATCATTTGCGGAGAGGTTCCAATAAATGCACTAAAACCTGAAGGGCCATTTGGTGACCACCTCGGCTATTACAGCCTTAAGCACCTTTTCCCTTACATGAATATCCATAAGGTATATGCCAAACCCGCAGGAATTTGGGCATTTACAGTAGTGGGGAGGCCGCCTCAGGAAGACACCTCATTTGGCAACCTTATTCACGAGATGACCGGCCATGCACTCACAGCAGAGATTCCGGGACTCAAGGAAATTCATGCCGTAGATGCGGCAGGAGTTCATCCGTTATTGCTTGCAAAGGGAAGCGAGCGGTATACCCCTTATGCCGAAGAAGAAAGACCTGCTGAGTTACTCACCATTGCCAACCATATTCTCGGAACCGGACAATTGAGTCTGGCCAAATTTCTTTTTATCACCGATGAAGGCCCCTCTTGCGAAGATATTGCAGCCTACTTCATTCACCTTTGTGAGAGAATAGATTTAAGTCGCGACATCCATTTCTACAGCGAAACCACCATAGATACCCTGGATTATAGTGGTGGGAAGCTCAATGCCGGATCCAAAGTGGTTTTTGCTGCCCGGGGAAAAAACGCCAGGCGGAATCTTGACAAAGAATTTACCCTCAGCAACTACGAAACGGCCTGCGTGCTGCCGGGAATATTTGCAGTGCGTATGCCGAAATGGACATCAGAAGAAGAAGCTGCAGAAAGCCGCAGGCTGCTAAAGAATGACATTGCCTCAGGTTCCCATGAAGGTGTCGTATTCCTGATACTCACAGAGGATGCCGATTTTGTTGCAGCAACGCTCAATAATTTTCTTTGGGTAAGTTTCACCAGGATTAATCCTACCCATGACATTGATGGAGTGAAAGACTTTATCCGTCACAAACACTGGGGTTGCGAAGGCCCGCTTTTGCTTGATGCGCGAGTAAAGCCGCATCATGCTCCGCCTCTTCTGGCTGATACGGAAGTAAATGTCCGAGCCAAAAGTATCCTGCTAAAAGCGAAAGAATAAGATTAAACTTTCCCGAAAGGGCAACAAAAATGAAGACGTAAAGGCATTTGTTGAAACAAAAGCCTGCTTTGACACCCTTACTTCACCCAGGTCTGGCGCGTAATCATCAGCGCCTCCTGAACGGTGATGCGTGTTCCGGCATTGTAGGCAGTGACAAATGGCCCCGGAAGGTTGAAAGGTGTCAATTCTTCGCGCTTATTTCTGGCTTCGCTGTAGTCAGAGAAACCACCAACGGTGAACTTAAACCAGCCTTCGTGCATTTCCTGCATCACCTCATCCTGCAATTTGTAAACCGATTGAATCGTTGAACCGGGAACATCACGATGTGTTGCGCACACCTGAACTTTGAAATTTACAGCCGCATCGCCTTTTCGATTTTTCCTTGAAGACTGATCCCTTTTTCCTTCCTCTGTCTTTTCTTTTTCATCATTGCCGGTAACCTGATTTTCTTTAGATCTGTTCACTGCAAGGTTATCATTATTGGATGTTTCACCCTGTGATTTTGCGGACTCTTTTTGTGCTGCTATTTTCATCTCAGCCTCTCTCTCGCGGGCGGCAGCCTCAGCAGCCTTTATCCTAAGTTCCTCTTCTTTAGCGGCATCAGCAGCCTTTTGTTCTCCGGTCTTTTCCCCTTCTGTGGCAGACTTATCTGCAGTTTCTTTTAAAACATTTGCCGCAGTTTCTGTGCCCGAAGTCTTTTCCCCTTCTGTGGCAGTTTTAGCATTTGAGGGAACGGGATGATCATTGGCGGCCTGAACCTGCGCATTCGCGGGAACAGCTGTGCCGGTGCTTTCCGGTGGAGCGGCGGCAGCAGCATCAGGAACAGGATTGACTGCCTTTGCCTGAGACTCAGAAGCCGACTTGGCAGGATCCGGTTCGGCCACCTTTCGTGCAGCATCCATTTTTGCATAAATATCATCAGAAACGTAGTTCAGGTTGGCCACGTTGATCTTGCACTTCGTGCTTTGATCTTTATCGAGGTAAGAAAATTCCCCATCAATCGAACATGCGCTAAGCCATGCAGCATCCGGACTTCGGAGCAATTTGAATGTCAGATTCAGTACCGGTGTTTCAGGCATATCTGTCCAGACATATTTCACTTTATTATCACTAAACGAAAAGACACCTTTTTCGTTGGCCACATTTGTAGCGATAAGCCCCTCGCACACCGGAACCTCCACTTTACCAAATCCGCCAATGGCACCTTTCTGAATTTTAATGTTGACGAGATGTTCAGTTTCGCTTTTCCTCTCTGTTACCAAGGTGCAGCCGACGCCCGATTCAGCAATAACCTGATTCAGATTATTGCTTGCCTCAGTATTTAATACTTCCTGAGGCTTTGATCTTTCCTCCTCAGCCTTAATCTGCGCCAGCGTCTCAGGTGTTGGAGGAAGCACCTTAATACTTGCAACCGGGCCTGTAACGCTTCGTTTTTCATTACCCTCAAGATAGGCAAAGCGGAAGTTAAACGTGTAATCTCCCGGGGCCACCTCATGATCAACCAGCATTCTTATGCGTGCGGTAAAAAAATCTGTTTCCGGAAGCTCCATCCAGATGATTTTCAACACATTTTCATCCTGCCTGAGCAGGGCACCCTTACTTCCATCATCAACAGCAACAAATCCTTTCGGGAGCGTCGCCTGAGCTTTACCATAACCCGAAATGCCCGCCTTTGAAATTGCAACCTCAAGCTGAAATTCACTACCGGCGTTCACGGTAACAGGAACATTTTGCGTGATACTGACGCGCTCACCACCCAGGCGAACAAACGCAGCAGCAAGAATGCCGGTAATAAGAATTATATGCTTTATCATAGGCTTTTCTTAAGCAGAGAATATCTAAATAGATATAGAATTCTCCCAGAACAAAACTATCCTGACCACTCTCCTGATTTACAGAGCATCCGCCTAATTTCAAACAGGACGATGTTAATAATAGTTACGACCTTTACCGGCGTCTTTCCGTATAATATGCCGACAACCCGCATTTTCGTTCTATTGTGCATGGCCTTTACACTAAGGGCAAAGGGACAATACGAGTATATGGATGGCTTCACTATTGATTACAAAAACCGGCACGACAAAATCATTGAGATTCAGGGAACCTTCGGTATCGGACATTATTCAGTCGGATTCCGACGGCTCAATATGTTCAGGATTGATCTGGAAAAGCAATGGTATTGGGGTATTGGCCTGAGGCTAAATGCCGGATATTCCGTTGGCGGAAATTTTCTAACCGCCAACCCCTCTATTACCCGAAAGAGCAAAGCCATCATGGCAGTACTGAGCGAGCCAGACCCATTTAGCACAGACACCCTCATTCCCTCCAGAGTTATCGGTGGAGAGGCATGCTTTCAATGGCTGATACAAAGAAACATCAGGCCCAACCTTGAGGTATCCTTCCTCATGGATATTGCAGGACTTAATTTCAGTCTGCCCTCTACTGCCAGTGTTGTTGCATCCGGTGCTGGGAATCCAGCCGCAGTGAATGTTGGTTCCTCTCTACTGAATCTGAACTTATTCAGTGACCATACGCGGGGCAACATCCGTTATGAGGTGCTATGCCGTTACTGGCTGAATGACAAATGGGGCATCAGCGGTGGACCGGGTTTTATGTTTCGCGAGATACGATCCGGTATTCCTGTATCGGAGGCAATGCGTTTCAGGAAAAAGCAATGGGCATTCAACCTTGCCCTGGTATGGGCACCCTATCACAAAAAATATAAAGACTAAAGGTCAGATGCCCTCCAGCAGGGTATCGTCAACAAGGTTTGGCAGCGTTACCACCAAACCGGGCGTTCTCTCCATCTCACGTTTAATGGCAAAAATTGCTTCCGGATTTCTTGCCCAGGAGCGTCGGG
>JBIIMV010000068.1:0-6509 GCA_044337805.1 Bacteroidia bacterium | reverse complement strand
TTGTTTACATCCCAGAACAGCATCGATTCCATGCGGCGTTCCGCATCTGCACCTCCGTCGAGCACCAGACCGAAACCTCCGTTGATAACCTCACCCCATCCAACACCACCACCATTGTGAAGCGAAATCCATGTTGCGCCCCGGAAGCCATCACCCACAAAATTATGCACAGCCATGTCTGCGGTAAAACTGCTACCATCATAAATGTTACTGGTTTCGCGATAGGGCGAATCTGTTCCGCTTACATCATGATGATCACGCCCCAACACCACAGGAGCCTTAATACGACCATCAGCAATAGCCTTGTTGATGGCGCGGGCGATATGAATACGCCCCTCACTGTCGGCATAGAGTATCCTTGCTTGAGAACCTACAACAAGACGATTTTCTGTTGCCTGCTGAATCCACCTGATATTGTCGCTAAGCTGCTGCTTAATTTCTTCAGGTGCCCGGTCGTATAGCTTCCTTAACTCTTGCTCGGCAATACGATCCGTTTCTTCGAGATCCGAAGGGTCGCAAGAGGTACATACCCAGCGAAAAGGGCCAAAGCCGTAATCGAAACACATCGGACCAAGAATATCCTGTACATAACTCTGGTATCGAAAAGAACCATCAGGGTTCAGTACATCAGCCCCTGCACGCGATGATTCCAGTAAAAATGCGTTACCATAATCAAAAAAGTACATGCCCTGTTCCACCATTTTATTTACTGCCGCAACATGCCGGCGCAGTGTGCTCTGAACCTCCGCCCTGAAACGTTCCGGATCTTCCGACATCATTTTCTGAGCCTCATCAAACCCAATTCCGGCAGGGTAGTAACCACCCGCCCAGGGGTTATGAAGTGAAGTCTGGTCAGAGCCAATATCAACCCTGATATGGTGTTCAGCAAAATATTCCCAAAGGTCGACAACATTTCCCTGGTAGGCCAGTGAAACTGCTTCACCACCGGCAGCTGCTGCGACAACACGTTCTGCAAGCTTACTTAAATCAGTATAAACCTCATCAACCCAACCCTGCTCATGACGCACTCTGGTGGCCTTGGGATTGACCTCAGCAATTACGCCAACAGCACCGGCAATTCTGGCGGCCTTGGGCTGAGCACCGCTCATACCACCCAGGCCGGCGGAAACAAAAACCTTTCCCTTGAGTCCATCAACATTACCACTTAATTTTCTTCCGGCATTCAAAATCGTGATGGTGGTGCCATGCACAATTCCCTGCGGACCGATATACATAAAACTGCCGGCTGTCATCTGACCGTATTGAGTCACACCTAAAGCATTGAATTTCTCCCAATCATCAGGCTTGCTGTAGTTGGGTATCATCATACCATTGGTAACCACCACCCGAGGTGCATCGGGATGCGAAGGAAACAAACCAAGAGGATGACCGCTGTAGAGCACCAAAGTCTGATGGTCAGTCATTTCAGAAAGGTACTTCATCACAAGCCGATACTGAGCCCAGTTTTGGAAAACAGCACCATTCCCTCCATAGGTAATAAGTTCGTCAGGATGCTGCGCAACGGCAATATCGAGGTTATTCTGCAACATCAGCATGATGGCGGCTGCCTGTGTTGATTTTGCATGATACTCCCAAATCGGCCTGGCCTTTACTGCTTCCACCGGCCTCAAGCGATACATGTAAATTCTACCATACGTATCGAGTTCAGCTGCAAATTCAGGCGCTAAAACAGCATGATGCTTTTTATCAAAGTAGCGGAGGGCATTTCGGAGAGCGAGACGTCGTTCCTCTGCATTCAGGATTTTTTTTCTGCGCGGTGCGTGATTGAGGTCCGGATTCAGCGGACGAGGCTCCGGCAGGTTATCAGGAATTCCGGTGGTGATAGGATGCGCAGTCAATGTCATGTTTCAGGTTTATCTTTTTTCTTATCGAAGCGTCCGCTTTTGGGATTGTACCCATAAGGACAATGTTTGCAACCACTCTTACAGCAAAAACCCCTTTTGAGGTGAAATTTCTCTGTGAAAACGACAAATCCTTCCGGACTTCTGTAATAATCATCGTCGTCAAGATTGTTAAGTGGAGAAAACTCCTTCATTTGTGCAAATTTAGATTTCGGTTTTGTTCTTTCCGCCTGTCAGCGCCCAATTTATACCACCGCCACATCAAAACCCCTGGCGGGCTGAATTGTTCGTTCTCAGGCTTGATTTACTGCACCCTGCCCTGGGCGGCAACAAGTGGTTCAAGCTACACCGCTGGTTTGAGAAGCCGGAGATAGAACAAGCGGAGGTACTGAGCAGCATGGGCGGCCCATGGTCTAACCACCTGATTGCCTTTTCAGCCATGTGTCAGATGGCGGGAAAAAAAGCGGAGCTCTGGGTAAGAGGAGAAGAGCCGGCTGAGAAAAATCAACGGCTTCACTATCTGGAGAAACAGGGGTGCCGCATTCACTATCTTAGCAGAAGCGATTACCGCCTGCTTCGTGAGAGCCGTCAACACCCCACCGACAGCGGCATCCCGTTTTTACCCGAAGGCGGATTTTCAGAAGATGCCGTATTGGGGGTTGAAGAAAAGATGGCCCCTCTCACCCGCGGCTGGTCAACAGTGCTCTGCGCGGCCGGCACCGGTACCACTGCAGCAGGACTTATAAAAGGCGCAAAGCGAGGTACGCATATAGCGGTGTTTCCTGCCCTACCTGCAGAGGAGCAAATAGAAAGCAACATAAAAAAACTCCTTCAAAACCGGGTACCCGAAGGAGTAAGTTACAAGGTAGAACAGGCATGGCCATCTTTAAGGTTCGGAAAAATAAATTCAGAAACAAAAGCCTTCAGTTCAGATTTCAGGACCAAATTTGCTGTTCCTTTAGACCCGGTTTATACAACAAGAATGATGATGAGCCTGATGACAGGTCCGGGACGCAAATACCTTGAGCGAAAAGACCGCATCCTGTTTATTCACAGCGGAGGCTTATTTATGCCACCGGAACACGACTGAGCACTTAATTCCTATTTTTACCCCACCTTGGAAAGAGTTTTGCTCATCGGCTATTTTTTTCCACCCTGCAACCTTACAGCAGGGGAACGCCTGCATTCATGGGCAAGGCACCTTCATAAATTTGGTTACTATCCGGTTGTTATCACGAGACGCTGGGATAATCCGGTGTCTAAGCTCAGCGATATGTCTCTGGCAACTCCCGAGGAAGTTTTACTCACTACCCATGGAACCTACGAATCTTATGCAGTTCCCTACCATCCGAATGTTAAGGACAGGGTCTACACCCATTTCGGTGATAACGAAATGGTGCTGGTGAGGAAATTTCTCAGTTTGAATGAACTAGTGTTGCAGCGCTATCACAACCGATTCATACCCTACCACAACATTGGCAGTTTCGCAGATGAGTTTCTGGCCAACAATCCCGACATCACCAAGGTTATCATTACAGGAAATCCATTCATACTATTCAAGTTCGGATATCAGCTCCACAGGAAATACGGAGTAAAATGGATTGCCGATTACCGCGATGCATGGACAACATCCGAAATAGACAGCATAAACCGCGACAGGATTTTCAGGATGATAAGGAAGTCAGAAGTCAGTGATGAACGAAAATGGGTAGGTACGGCATCGGTGATAACGTCAGTGTCAGACCCGCTTCATAAAAGAATCAGTCAACTGGTAAAAATTCCGGGACAGTGGATTCCTAACGGATACGAGATGGGAGAGTTCGATGCATTCAGGCAAGTTATGCCATTTGCCAAGTTCACCATAACCTACGTTGGCACCCTTTATTATGGTCAGGACATTGAAATGTTTTGCGAAGCTTTCAAGATGCTGGTGAAAAAATATCCTACAGAAGACAAAGAGATATTATTTCCGGGACTTGCATTTTACGAACAGCAACACCAGCGAATTAAAAATGCCCTTGCAGGGTTTGAACAGTTTTTTCAGGCCAGCGGACGAACTACAAAAGATAAAATTCTGGAGACAGAGGTAAAGTCGAATCTTTTGCTTTATCCTGCGTGGAAAGGATTTGAAGGCATCATTCCGAGCAAGATTTACGAGTATATTGCCAGTGGCACACATACACTGGTTGCCCCTTCAGACAATGGGGAAGTAGAAAAAATCGTCAAGCAATCAGGTTGCGGCACCATCACAAATACCATTGAAGAAACATTCTCGTTTCTGGAGAAATGTTATCTCGAGCATCTAAAAGGAAATAGGTTGCGTACTGATCTGAGCGGAGATAACGCCTATTTTTTCAGCCGTGAGAATCAGACCAGACGTATGGCGTCCATTCTGGACTCTATTTAATACAGTGCAGACCCGGCAATCCTACCATTTGTAGGAAAAGCCCACCCCGAGAATTTGCTTCCACTGCGTTCTTCTGCCTTGCGATCCATCAGGTAATTTAATGAGAATATCGTGGTCGTAAATAAGCTGTGTGATGATGCTTGCTGAGATGAATTTGTTTACCTTAAGGTTTAGAGCTGCATCCCAGTTCACATCGATATTCTTACGATTCGCCGTATTCTTGTCAGTGAAATTATTAAAAAGCGATAAGTTGGTTTTCAAGTTAACATTTTTCATGATGTCTTTCTGGAACTTTACGACCATGGAGGCACCAAATTCAGGTCTGAATTGCCTTCCCGGAGTTATAAGAAAGCCGTTTGCGTCGTAAACAGCCTGATCGACCCCAAAAGCACCTGCATTTGCTAGAGAATCATCAAGCACAAAGGTGTACTTACCCGTGGCAGGCGAAAGGAAGAAGGAAAAATATTTCACCGGCTTCCAGTCCATACCCAGTGCTATGGTTAGATAGCCCGGCGCCATAAAATTTGAATTCATGATGTTTTGCTCAAAATCAGCATAGCCGGGTGCAAACTGAGTTCTGAAATTAACCATGCCACTGTAAAAGAAATTGCCAATAGCCTTTCTTCCGTATTTTGAGTTAAGTTCGATACGGTCTTCATTCTTTCTGAAGCTCTTTGCATCCAGGTCTTTTATCTGCTTGCCATTTGCGATGAGGCCATACCCGAGGTCAAGAGAATTTTCCCAGCTTGTATGCTCGTTTTTAAAATTGGCAAAAGCATTCAGCAATCCGATCAGTGAAACGGCGTTGTCGCCCCCTGCGGCCCAGTTCTGAAGTGTAACCTGATTGGCGTTAAAAGAAACAAAGCCACCTATTTTCCAGGACGTATCTTTTTCTGCAGGGGGAGTTTGCGCGTAAGAGAGGGAGAAAGAGAGCAAAAGCCCGAGCAATACAACCAAAGAAGAAAGTTTGATTTTCATAGAAAAAGACTTAACCGGGCGAGACTTCAATTTCTGTTTTTGAGCAAATCACGAATTTCGGCGAGAAGTTTCTCCTCGTTGCTTACCGGCGGGGGCTCAGGAGCGGGCGCCTCAGACTCCTGCTTGCGCATGGCAGAGTTGATACCTTTTACCATCAGAAAGATGACAAAAGCGATGATGAGAAAGTCAACGATACTTCCAAAGAGGTGCCCGATTTTGATACCCGGACCAACCTGTGCATTTTTCCAGTCACCGCCGGGAATAAGCGGATTAATAAGGGGCATCGCGATATCATCTACGAACGAAGTAACGATTTTGCCAAAAGCACCACCAATGATAACCCCCACAGCGAGGTCCACGACGTTGCCACGCATGGCGAACAGTTTGAATTCTTTAAGCATGCTCATGATTTAAAATTTTGTGGATAAAGATAAAAAAAGGCGTGTCGGGAAACGGCACGCCTTTGAAATTCTAAGAAGAAAAATCAGTGCTTATGGAGTTTTTCGTCAGAAACGCTGAGTTTATGACGGCCTTTTGCCCGGCGTGAAGCCAGAACGCGGCGACCATTGGCGCTGGCCATACGCTGGCGAAAACCATGTTTGTTTCTTCTTTTTCTCTGGGAGGGTTGAAACGTCCTTTTCATAGGGCAAATTGCAAACGGGACGCAAAGATAGGTTTTTTTCTGAATTCCAAAATCCTATCCATATTTTTTTTCTGTATCCTAAACTTTTCCCGACAGGTGTAGGAATTACACTTTAATACTATTTTAGAGGCCAAATAGATGGGAATGGAAAAACCAAGGCTACGCTTTTGGGAAATCTGGAACATGAGTTTCGGCTTTCTGGGAATACAGTTCGGATGGGCGCTGCAGATGGCCAATATGGGTCCTATTTATGAATTTTTAGGAGCCTCCGCCGACGAAATACCACTTTTATTTTTGGCAGCACCTTTAACAGGCTTCATTGTTCAGCCCATTGTCGGATATATGAGCGACCATACCTGGCACCGGCTCTTGGGCCGTCGGCGGCCCTATTTTTTGATTGGTGCCATACTCAGCTCTGTTGCTCTTGTTCTGATGCCTAATTCATCGGCATTATGGATGGCCGCCGGACTTTTATGGATCATGGATTCCTCCATCAATATCAGCATGGAACCTTTCCGGGCCTTTGTTACCGACAAACTACCTGACTCTCAGCGCACGCAAGGCTTCGCCATGCAAAGTCTTTTTATTGGCCTTGGATCTGTCATTGCCTCCTCACTCC
>JBIIMV010000090.1:0-5694 GCA_044337805.1 Bacteroidia bacterium | reverse complement strand
TGTTCTCAATGCTCTTGTTGCATCGAATGGTTGTGAGTTTGCACTTTAGCACAATTACTTGTGTAAGCGCAGTGCACAAGGTCGTCGAAAAATAGTAAGGCAAAGCGATGTGCCTGAAACCCGGTAAAAAAATGGGGGGCCTTCAGGCTACCCAATCAGAGATACCGCGCGGCAGAAAGTATGGGCCATTGCAGATCTTCCCTGGCCTGTTTGGTTTACAGGAAATCAAAAAAAAAGCCAAGGCACGAAAGATGTTTTTGAAATCAGAAGCTTCTTACGCCACGTCCGCCAACATCATTTACCCTGTTGTTGCTGGTTGAACTTCTACCGGTACGGTCGCTAAGCCTAAGGGTGCCGCTGTTGCTTGACCAGCTTCCGCCACGCAGGCAATTGGGCTGGCAGTTTCCTCCATTGAAGGGCCAGCTTGTCAAATCGCAAAATCCGGCCGTGGTTAAGTTTCCATTTCCGTTGGCGGTGGTGAAGCTGGCTGCGCCTGTATTGCTGCAGGAGCCACCAACACATTGTTCCCAAACATTGCCACTAAGGTCCAGATTGCCGAATATTCCGGCACCTGACTCTGAACGAGAGGTGAGTCCTGCTGCGAACCCGCCTCTGAGCGGGCCTGCAGCAGCGCCTCCATTGTAAGCACAAAGGCCCGGACCAAAAGCGGTGGAAGTTTCATTGTTGCTACCTGCATTGTTTAATGCACTGCTTTGTGCGGCTATCAGGTTGGTGTTGCCCCAGGCATATTCCACAAATCCTGCAGGGTAAGGATCGCCTCCCCTGCACATTTTTTCAAACTCAAATTCTGTCATGGGACGAAGGGCTGCCCAGTCAAGATAGGCCATTAAATCCTGCCAGCTGAGGAAATTACAGGAGATAAATTGCCCGTCTCCGTTCTCGTTGAATACATTGTTGTTGTTGAGGTCATGTCCGATCACCGCGGGTATGTTGCTCACAGTTCCCGGCGTCATGATTTCAAGTCCATTACGAAAGATGGGTGTGCCAAAAACCGGGGTGCCAACAGCTGCATTGGGCAAGGCTGTCATTCGCGCAGTCTGTTGCGTGTAGGTTAATGTATTGAGAAAGGCTGCGTAATTGCTTTGAGAAACTTCATGTTTCATCGCATAAAAACGATTCCAGCCCAGAGGAAAGGTTGCAGGAACGCTTAGGATGTATGATCCGGAGCCGCAAGGGCCGCTGATCGCCCCACCTGCCAGTCCGCTTGTCTGAACCGCACTGGTAACGGTGAATTGTCCGAAGTTGCAATTGGTATTGTTTGAGCCCAATCCGGAGCCCAATCTAAAATCTCCCTGCGGAATATTCACCATCTCCAGTCCGTGAACCTGGAAATTATCGACTCCGTTGGCAGGGGTTTGCAGTGCCAGAGTAACGGTCGCTGTCGGAACAGTTCCTGCACCTACGGCAAACCTTCTGACGAAAACACCCATTCCATCTGTTACTGCATCTACCTGCAACACGCCACCGGTCACACTGTGTGCTCCGGAGGAGGTATTGACGGGAGCATGCACCCACAGATTGTCTGTACAGTTTTGACGCTTAACGAAGATCCATACGGCATCGTAGTTGCCTGTTCCCAGCGTCGTAAACCAGCTGTTTTCCCAGGTGATGTCGAAGACGAGATTAGAGCCACTTACGATAGGAGTGCTTATGGTCAGGCCATTGGCATTAGACGCTCTGAAAGTTCCTGTGATGATGGAAAAGGTCAGTAGAAGAGATAATACCCTCATGGATGGAAGTTATGATTATTCAATATAAATTGAATGGCAAATGTATAGTAATTTATTTTTGAATTTTCATTTACCATAAACTGTTTCTATTGTCTCCGTTCGCTAAAATTTGATAATCAGCATATAAAACAATTAATTTTTACTTTTAATGCCTTAAGATATAAATAATAAAAAGTAAATAAAAAATAAATAAAAAGTAAATCATTGGAATAAAGTTTAGTCATAAAAATGTTCTGAGTTAATACCTGAAACGGCTGCTCACAGAAAGTATGGGGTATTATTGTCTGACGCAAGGGTGGTTGTTTTTTGGTGCCGAAAAAAAATAACCTGAGCAAGAGGCCTTGAATCGCCATGCTGAAAAGTCCGTATTCTGCCTTTACCGTTCCCGAAATTCTGTCGGCAAACTTTTTGGAATAAATCATTTCTTGATCATC
The DNA here is from genome assembly GCA_044337805.1 of Bacteroidia bacterium. GTDB lineage: Bacteria > Bacteroidota > Bacteroidia > UBA4408 > UBA4408 > JBEGML01. The sequence continues at coordinate 3,509 of JBIIMV010000090.1, read as the reverse complement.
ACGACTGAACAACACGATATTTTTATGAACATCAGAATAGCGCGCGAGTCGGGTTCTTAATTTTACACTCCTTTTTTCAATATGCAATTTTCTCATCTGCACGTACACACCCAGTTTTCTCTTCTCGACGGTGCCGCCGACATCAAAAAAATGATGAAAAAGGCAGGGGAAGACGGCATGACAGCCATGGCTATCACCGACCATGGCAACATGTTCGGGGTATTCAAATTTGTTGCCGAGGCGCTCAAGCACAAGATAAAACCTATTGTTGGCTGCGAATTTTATCTGGTTGAAGACAGGCACAAAAAGCAATTCACCAAGGAAAACGGCGATACCCGTTATCATCAACTCCTGCTTGCAAAGAACGCAGTCGGCTACCGCAACATCAGCAAACTATGTTCCCTTGGCTTTCTGGAAGGCCTTTACTCAAAGTGGCCCCGCATAGACAAGGAGCTCATTCTTCAATACCATGAAGGCCTTATTGCCACCACTTGCTGCCTTGGCGCAGAGGTGCCTCAGGCCATACTTAACGATGGGGAAGAAAAGGCTGAGGAATTGTTTAAATGGTGGCTCGATGTTTTTGGAGAAGATTATTACGTGGAGCTACAAAGACACAAACTGCCGGAGCAAGAGCAGGTAAACGCCGTCCTGCTTCGCTTTGCCAAAAAATACGGGGTTAAGGTAATTGCCACGAACGATAGTCATTACGTCAACCAGGAAGACTGGAACGCGCATGACATTCTGCTCTGCATCAACACAAACGATGTGAAAAGCACTCCTATCGGAGAAGGCAAAGGGATGCGCTTTGGCTTCCCGAATGATCAATTCTACTTTAAGTCAACGCAGGAAATGATGTCGCTTTTCAGCGACATTCCGGAAGCGATCGACAACACCCAGGAAATTGTTGACAAGATACAGACACCGGATTTGAAGCGGGAAATCATGCTTCCAAATTTTCCTTTGCCACCCGGCTTTGAAAATGCCGATCAGTATCTGGAGCGTCTCACCTGGGACGGTGCGCACAAGCGCTACAAGGAAATCACTGCCGAAGTTGAGGAGCGCCTCAACAATGAGCTCAGCATCATTAAAAAGATGGGCTTTGCGGGCTACTTCCTTATTGTTTCTGATTTCATCAGGGCGGGCCGCGACATGGGGGTTATGGTGGGGCCCGGACGTGGCTCTGCAGCAGGGTCTGCCGTGGCCTTCTGCATTGGTATCACAAACATCGATCCCATTAAATACAGCCTGCTCTTCGAGCGCTTCCTCAATCCTGAAAGGGTTACCATGCCCGATATCGATACAGATTTTGATGATGCAGGCAGACAAAAGGTTATCGACTACGTGGTGGATAAATACGGAAGAAACAGGGTTGCACAGATTATCACTTACGGCAGCATGGCCGCCAAGACCTCGATCAAAGATGTGGCGCGCGCCCTTGAATTGCCGCTGGCAGAGGCCAATGCCCTGAGCAAAATGGTTCCCGATAAGCCCGGAACAACGCTGGCCACTGCCTACAACGAGGTCAAGGAACTGAAAGAGCTGCGTGATTCTTCCGACCTTAAGGGGGTGGTACTGAGAACAGCGGAGATTCTCGAGGGCTCTGTCAGAAACACCGGTGTACATGCCGCAGGTATTATCATTGCTCCTGAAGACATTACCGAATTTGTTCCCGTATCCGTAGCCAAAGATGCCGACTTGCTGGTGACGCAGTTTGAGGGCAAGGTGATTGAAGAGGCCGGCATGTTAAAGATGGATTTTTTGGGATTGAAAACCCTTACCACCATTGGACTTGCAGTGAAGCAAATTGAGGTCAACAGAGGTATTAAGATAGATCCCGACAACATTCCGCTCGACGATGAGCCTACCCTCAGGTTATACCAGCGTGGCGATACGGTAGGTATTTTTCAGTTTGAAAGTGATGGCATGCGGAAATATCTCCGCGAATTAAAACCGAGCTCCATAGAAGACCTCATCGCGATGAACGCACTGTATCGCCCGGGTCCCATGGATTTCATTCCACTTTATATCGACCGTAAGATGGGAAGGCAGCCTGTGGAATACCCTCACGAGTTGCTTGAGCCTATCCTGAAAGCTTCTTACGGTATCATGGTGTATCAGGAACAGATCATGCAGACTGCGCAGATCATTGGCGGCTATTCTCTGGGTGGCGCAGATTTACTGCGCAGGGCAATGGGAAAGAAAGATAAGGAGAAGATGGCCAAAGAGCGTGTGAAATTTGTGAAAGGAGCCGCAGAGCTGCATGGCATCAGTGAAGAAAAATCGAATGAGATTTTTGATGTGATGGAGCGCTTTGCCGAATACGGATTCAATCGTTCTCACTCTGCTGCCTATTCTGTGGTATCCTTTCAGACGGCTTATTTGAAAGCCAACTATCCGAGCGAGTTTATGTCGGCCCTTCTCAACACATATAGCGACATGGACAATATTTCGCATTATATGGAGGAGGCGCGACGCATGGGTGTAGCCGTGCTTGGACCGGACATCAATGAAAGTGAAGGCGGGTTCACTGTGAACCACACAGGCGAGGTGCGCTTCGGTCTGGCTGCCCTGAAAGGTGTTGGGGAGGGGGCAGTGTCGCAGATTGTTGAAGAACGCCGTAAGGCCGGTCCGTATAAGAACATTTTTGACCTTTCTTCCCGTGTCAGCCTTCGTATGGCGAACAAGCGCTGTTTCGAAAGTCTTGCCGGCAGCGGAGCCTTCGACTCTTTTGGCAACATTCACCGGGCTCAGTATTTCCATCGCGAGGGGAATGAAATTTTTCTCGACAGGGTGCTCCGTTATGGAAGTATTGCACAGGAACAGCAGGGCAGCGCTCAGGTTAGTCTTTTTGGAGACACGCTGGAGACCACTCTGCCCGAGCCGGAGGTGCCTGCATCAGAGCCATGGAGCGATCTCGAGAAACTGCGCAGAGAGAAAGAGGTCATAGGAATGTACATCACCGGTCATCCGCTCGATAGTTTTGCATTTGAAATACGACATTTCTGCAGAAACACTGTTGCAGATATCCTTCCGCAAAACCTCAAAGACGGTAAAGAGCTATCCTTTGCTGCCATTGTGAGCGCTGCCACACACCGCTTCACCAAAGATGGTAAGCCAATGGGACTAATGACACTTGAAGACAAGCATAACTCTCATGAGCTTTCGTTCTTTGGGGATGAATATTTACGCATAAAAAACTATATGTCTGAAGGACTATTTCTGTTTTTTCGCGGTAAGGTGGAACCACGCTTTCGCGGTTCCGACCAACTGGTATTCAGGCCCGGACTGGTGATGTTGCTCAACGAGGTACGAGACAAATTCAGTAAAGAAATTGTGCTCAACCTAAACCTCAGCGACCTGCGGTCGGAGCGTGTCAGTGCGCTTCAACAAACATTAAGTGCCAATCCCGGTGAGCTGAATCTCTCATTCCGTGTGGTTGATCCGGGCAGTAAAATGAGTGTAGAGATGCAGTCGCGCAAGCTTCGTGTGAAGCTCAGTGATGAGCTGGT
>JBIIMV010000089.1:0-5701 GCA_044337805.1 Bacteroidia bacterium | reverse complement strand
GTCAATAGTCCTGTATTTTCAATAGAAATTCCTGAAATGCCCTTGAATTCAGCTTTTGAATAAACAAATGTGGCCCCGTATTTTGTCTTTATTCTATCTTGAATCTGCTTGAGTGTGTAGTCAAGAAAAATCCCCCTCAATAAGAAAAATAGTAATAGCGGCAACACCACAAAAATCATGGCAAGCCGGAAATATCTGCCTCTGAAGATCTCTTTCAACGTCTTAGCTTTTTACAAATGTATTTATATTGTGATATTATTCTTTCTCCATTTCTGGTTTCATTTTCCGGACTTACCTTTGTGCTATGTCTAAATTTTTTTTGACATTGATTACGCTTGTCTTGTTTTCATGTACCTCTCAAAAAAATGAGGTGATTAGAACCGAGGTGCCTGACTCTGCATTGATAAGTATCATAACGGAGGCTCATCTGGCCGATGCCGCTATCTACTCCGGGTCTTTCAGGCAAAACAAATTTACCGACAATCGCCGTCGCATTATTAAGGATATTCTTGATCGACACAGGGTTTCTGACTCCGCTTTTTATCGATCTCTGCGTCAGCTCAATGATCATCCTGAGCACTTCAGATTACTTTATGAATCTGTCATCACGCGTCTTTCAGCGGGACAGACCGTCCCCTGATGCATTTTTCCCTTGATCTCCTGCAATCCATCTGAGGGTATCTTGCAAAGGAGTAAAAGTGAAGCCAGCAATTTCCTGAATCTTCTTGCTGTCGTAGCTCTTTTTTCTGAATGCGCTATCCACGGTTTCTCTCGTTAACAGAGGTTTGCGTCCGCTGATAAGAAACAGTAGATGCTCTATACGCCACATGATTTCTGCTATCCACCTGCTTGCCTCTTGCCTGGGAGGCGAAAAGCCCAGCTCCCGGCTCAAGAGTTCAAAAAAATCTTTGTAGCTGATATTGACACCATTGATGACGAATAATTCGGAGTGAATATTGCTTTCGGCAAGTGTAATCATTAGGGCAGCCAGATCCCTCGCATCAACAAATCCGTTTGCACCCGGACTAAAAAAGGTCATCCCTTTGCTGGCGCGTTCAAAAAGGCGCATGCTCGATCTGCTCCAGTCACCTTTTCCAATGATGATGCTGGGATTAACAATTACGGCATTCAAACCTTCTTCAATGCCTCGCCATACCTCTCTTTCCGCCAGGTGCTTGCTTAGGCTGTAGGCTGAAACCCCGCTTTTATTCTCAAAGATAAAGGTCTCATTTACGTCTGCTGCAGATTTTGGTACGCCTAGCGCCGCAACAGAGCTTACATGAATCAGCTTACGACATTTGTTTTCTAATGCCTGGTTCACAAGGTTCGCAGTACCGCGGCAATTTGCTTCCATGAGTTGGTCCCGGTCAGATTTGCTGAACGAAACAAGGCCTGCGCAGTGATAAATATTCTTTATGTCAGAACAAGCTTCGAACATTCCATCCGGGTCGAGAAGGTTCGATGTAAAGAATTCTACCTTGGGGCTAAATATCCCTTCTGATTCCAGTCTGCTCCATATTTTTCCTGCATCCTCGTTCCGCCTGATGAGTGCCCTGACCGATTGCCCACGCTTCTGCAATTCCAGCAAAACGTGAAAGCCGGCAAGGCCGCTTGCACCTGTAACCAAATCCATATTGCAAAACTAAGCATTAACAGCTTCCTCAAATGAGGTTCATTAAGATATATTTGCGTACTTATTTTGAAAAATGAAATTCGTTGATGAACTACGCTGGCGTGGCATGTTGCATGATATCATGCCAGGAACCGAAGAACTTCTGAACTCCGGACAAACCAAGGGGTATATTGGGTTTGACCCCACCTCTGATTCTTTAGGGGTCGGAAATCTGGTTCAAATTATGACCTTATTGCATTTTCAGCGTGCCGGACATCAGCCATACGTTCTGGTTGGTGGCGCTACAGGAATGGTCGGCGATCCCTCAGGAAAATCGCAGGAAAGAAATTTACTCTCGGCCGAACAGCTTCACTTTAATATCGAGGGGCAGAAAAAACAGCTGATGAAATTTCTTGACTTTAGCACATCTGTGAATCCAGCTGTTATGGTTAATAACTATGATTGGTTCAAGGACTTCTCCTTCCTGGATTTTATTCGTGAAGTAGGTAAGCATATCAGTGTTAATTACATGATGGCGAAAGACTCTGTGCAAAATCGCCTCTCAACCGGTATGTCATTTACCGAGTTTTCATACCAGCTCGTTCAAGGTTATGATTTCTATTACCTCTGGAAAAATCATGGTGTAAGCCTTCAGATGGGCGGTTCTGATCAATGGGGGAATATCGTTACCGGAACTGAGCTTATCAGAAGAAAGGCCGCTGGCGAGGCTTTTGCAATCACAACCCCTCTGATTAAAAAATCGGATGGTTCAAAATTCGGAAAAACAGAATCAGGAAACGTATGGCTCGATCCTGCCCGCACCAGCCCCTATCATTTTTATCAGTTTTGGCTTAATGCTGCCGATCAGGACGCAGCAGTTTACATTCGCATTTTCTCTCTGAAATCAAAAGAGGAAATCGAAGCGCTTGAAATAGAGCATGCCGCAGCCCCGCATCTGAGAAAACTGCAGATGGAGCTCGCAAGAGAGGTCACAGCAAGGGTTCATGGCACATCGGAATTAAATGCTGCTCTTGAAGCCTCTGAAATTCTTTTCGGCAAAGGCACTGAGGAGTCTCTAAAAAGAATTTCTGAAAAAGACTTTATTCAGATTTTCGATGGGGTGCCTGCATTTAAGCTTTCTCGCAGCCTTATTGAAAGCGGAATTCCTCTGGCTGACCTGCTGGCTGTCCAAACCACAATCCTCCCTTCTAAAGGTGAAGCAAAAAAAATGTCAGCTTCAGGGGCAATAAGCATTAACAAAACAAAGATTGAAGATTATCAGCACTTGATTTCTTCTTCCTTCCTGCTGAATAACCGCTATATATTGGTTCAAAAGGGAAAAAAGAATTATTATCTCATCATAGCTGAATAAATTACATGCTTTTTAACTCCACTCACTATCTGATTTTTCTTTTGGTAGTTTGTGCGGTTTATTATGTGCTCAAGGGTAGACTTAAATCAATCTGGCTTCTCCTTGCCAGCTATTTTTCCTACATGTCATGGAACCCTTGGTATTCCTTGTTTTTGGTTTTTATTACACTCAACGATTTTGTTTGCGCCAGAGTCATTCAGGCCCGGCCCTCATCGCCAGGTGCTTGGTTTTTTTCTGTTCTTAGTGTCTCAGCTGATATCTCTTTACCGCTTTTAAGTTGATTTATGATATGAATGATGCTCACTTTGCGATTCCTGATGGCGATTTTTTCGGAAACCTTATTTTTCCTCCATATATTTCTCATCATACGTTTCAAAGCATCTCTTACATTTTTTAAATCGGAAAGTGGTGATTATACCCCAGGAATTTCTCTTTCCTGGCTCAGAAAAGGTTTCCGACCTGGCTCACCTTATTCGCTCTCTGAGCGAGGATTTGAAAATGTTCCTCCGGCCGTCTCTATCACTATTAATGATAGTTCCGGCAAATTCTGTGCCCGGCGGCACGGTTCCTTCATGGATTCATCAAACTATCTAAGAAACTACCATTTCTCAAAAATTTGGCCCACGATTTAAAGACGCGTCAAATTAGACTTATCAAATTCTCAACTCCTCTGTGCCCCGGTTACCTGAAGTTTGCAAATACACTTAATCTTCAACGTAATTCAAGGCTTACTGCCAACTTGGTGTCTGGGGAAGGTGCTTTTTTGGGATTTTATAATGGACCCCTGTTTCTCACAGCAGGACTTTTTAGACGATTATCATCTGAGTTCCCACGGATCACCAAAATTGTCACACAAAATTGACTCTTGTTTAATGTCGTCAAGCTTCTGAAGATTTTCTAATTTTGCATCGCTTTTTGCACTCCCTTTCATGTCGCATGATCATTCAATTCACCGTAAGGTGACATTCGCAGGTTTACTGGTAACTCTTGGAATAATTTATGGTGATATCGGAACCAGTCCGCTCTACGTCATGCGAGCTATCGTCGGCAGCAAGCCTGTTGACCGCGATGTGGTTCTGGGTGGGCTCTCCTGTATTTTCTGGACCCTTACGCTACAAACAACCCTCAAGTACATCATATTAACATTAAGAGCTGACAACAAAGGGGAAGGGGGTATTTTTGCGCTGTATTCCCTTGTCAAAAAGACCAAGGTAAAATGGCTGTTATTCCCCGCTATCATAGGTGGCAGCGCTCTTTTGGGAGAAGGAATTATCACCCCGGCCATAAGTGTTGCTTCGGCTGTCGAGGGCGTTCAGGCAATAATTCCAGGATTTAATGCCGTGCCTGTGGTTATTGCCATTATTGCTCTTCTGTTTTTTATTCAGCAGTTCGGTACCGCTTCAATTGGAAAACTATTTGGTCCGGTAATGTTAGTCTGGTTTTCTTTCATCGGAATTATGGGAATAATGAATATACCTGCCAGCCCAGTGGTGCTTGCTGCGGTAAATCCCTACTATGCTTTTAACTTGTTGTTAAATTATCCCGGCGGCTTTTGGATTTTAGGGGCAGTTTTTCTTTGTACAACAGGTGCTGAAGCATTATACAGCGATTTAGGTCACTGTGGTAAAAAAAACATCAGGGTATCATGGGGTTTTGTTAAACTTACCCTGCTGCTGAATTATTTCGGCCAGTCTGCGTGGTTGCTGAGTATCGAAGGGCAAACCATCACAGAGATTAGTCCGTTTTATGCCATTATTCCAAAGGGTATCCTACCTCTGGGTGTAGCGATTGCCACAACTGCTACTGTGGTTGCAAGTCAGGCCCTTATCTCTGGCTCATTTACGCTTATTAACGAGGCTATCCGTTTAAACCTATGGCCTAAACTCCGAATTGTTTATCCCAGCAATCTTAAAGGACAATTGTACATTCCCTCTATCAATTGGCTACTGATGACCGGATGCATTGGAGTGGTGCTGTTTTTTCAAGAATCTTCCAAAATGGAAGCTGCCTATGGTCTTACTATCATTATTGGAATGATGATGTCGAGTATCCTTCTGATTTATTTCATGACTTTGAAACGTTATCTAAAGCCTATCATCTATTCTTTCGCTGCAGTTTATTTTATCGTTGAATCATCTTTTCTGATTGCTAACTTGGAGAAGTTTCCTCATGGCGGTTACGTTAGTATTCTTATTGCAATGGCTCTGATGCTGGTTATGTGGGTATGGTATGATTCACGTAAAATCCGCAACCGTTATGTTGAATTCGTCAAGCTGGAAGATTATCTGGGCTTATTATATGACCTGAGTAAGGATATGTCTATCCCAAAATATGCTACTCATTTGGTGTATCTCACCGGTGCTGATATGAAGGATGAAATAGAATCAAAAACAATCTATTCAATTCTGCAGAAACAACCCAAGCGTGCCGATATCTATTGGTTCGTTCATGTCGATGTGACGGATGAGCCCTATACGATGGAATACCGCGTCAATGAAATTATCCGCGATGATGTTATTCGGATTGATTTCAGACTGGGATTCAGAGTAGCCCCTCGTATCAATCTTATGTTCCGTAAGGTTGTTCAGGATATGGTTAAAAACCGTGAGGTTGATATTACCAGTCGTTATGAGTCTCTCAATAAAAATAATGTGATGGGTGATTTTAGGTTCGTTGTGATGGAGAAATTCCTTTCAAATGAGAATGAGCTTCCATTC
>JBIIMV010000088.1:0-5767 GCA_044337805.1 Bacteroidia bacterium | reverse complement strand
ACATTCATCAAGAAATCGGAAAGCACCCCGGTGAAAAATCAATTCCGCTCATCCACCTGCTGGTCATTCTCGACCATTTCTTTTTTCGAGAGTGAAATCATCAGAGCCGGAAAACCTGCCACTGACCTGAGCGAAATGTTTTTCGTCAGACATTCCTACGCTCAAAAAGCAGATAAATACCTGCGTATGATGGGAGCAGTGAACTTTGGTCCGGGCGGAGCATTTCACGATGTGATTCAGGTGCTCAAAACAAAGGGCGCCATGCCGAATGAGTTGTACCTGCAGGGATTAAACAGCTTTCAGAAACCACAACACGGTGAGATTGACCAGGTCTTAAAAGCGATGCTGGATGCTGCCATCAAGTTGCCCGACGGGAAACTGAATCCGAACACAAGAATGGCAATTGATAAAACACTCGATGCGTACTTTGGTGAGATACCCCAAACATTCAAATACCAGGGGAAGGAGTACACCCCGGCAGAATATGCCAAATCGCTGGAGATTGATGCCGATCAATACATCGAGTTAAGTTCCTTCACCCATCATCCCTTTTATGAAAGTTTCGTTCTGGAAGTTCCCGATAACTGGGCATGGAAAACCGTATACAATGTTCCCCTCAATGAGCTTGAAGACATCGTTAAGAATGCCATCCAAAACGACTACACCGTGGCCTGGGGCGCAGATGTAAGTGAATATGGATTCTCCATGAAAAATGGTATTGCCGTCGTGCATCAGAAACCAAAAGAAGAGATGACACAGACAGAAAAAGATTCCGCCTTCACAAGGCCTTTTGATGAATTGGTCATCACACAGGAGATCAGACAGAAAGCCTTTGACGACCTTAGCACACAAGACGATCATGGCATGCAGATTACAGGAATGGCTAAAGATCAGAATGGTAAAATTTTCTACTACGTGAAAAACTCCTGGGGCACAGAAGCCAATGATCTGGGAGGATATTTTTTCTGTTCCTCTTCCTATTTCCGTTACAAAACCACGTCCATTCTGGTCAACAAAAAAGCCCTTCCTGAATCCATCAAAAAACAACTCAAACTTTGAGCATGAAGCATAAATCAAGCCTCGCACTATCCACAGGGATGCTGCTTTCCATGTTATGTGCAGCACAGACCGATAGTATTTTGTTCATTGGTAACAGTTATGTGGCCACCAACAATCTGCCCGGGATCTTCAGTCAGCTGGCGCAATCGGGCGGAAGAACCGTCTTCACCGATCTCAGCGCGCCCGGAGGATATACCTTCAATCAACACAGCACCAATGCCACCACGCTTGCGAAAATTGCACAGGGTAAATGGGATTTTGTGATATTGCAGGAACAGAGCCAGATTCCGAGTTTTCCACCCTCACAGGTTCAAAGCCAGTGCTATCCCTATGCAGCGAGATTAGACAGCCTCATCCATGCAGCAGATTCATGCACCCGTACAGTTTTCTTTATGACCTGGGGAAGAAAATACGGCGATGCGTCTAATTGTGCCAACTATCCCCCTCTGTGCACCTTTGAAGGCATGCAGGCCAGACTCAGGGCGAGCTATGTGGAGATGAGCGGAGACAATCAGGCCATCGTTTCTCCCGTGGGTCAGGCATTTAAATACAGCAGAGACGCTGACAGCACCATCAACCTATATTCATCAGACAATTCACATCCCTCTGCAGCAGGCACCTATCTCGCGGCATGTGTGTTTTATCAAACCCTCTTTCAGAGCAGTCCGGTCGGCCTCAGCTATACCGCCGGCCTAAACACCGCCACTGCAAGCTTTCTGCAAAACATCGCCCACCAGACCGTCACCGATAGCCTGTTGGTATGGCATATCGGCGAATATCAACCCACAGCAGCCTTTAGTTTCACTCAGAACGGCAGCAGCTTTTCTTTTCAGAACAATTCAACTGACACCCGGGACTATTTATGGGATTTCGGTGATGGAAATACCTCCAATGAGCCAAGCCCTGTGCACACCTACGCAACATCAGGACCATTTAGCGTGACACTCACTGCTGCGCTGAGATGTACCTCAGATGTGAGTGTGCAAAGCATCCTTGTTACAGGAGGAGAAGTTGCAGAAAAAGAAACCATAAAACTCATCCGCAAAGGCAGAGGCTCAGCGATATTGCAAGGACTAAAACCAAATGACAAATGGGTGATTTACGGCACAGATGGCAGAAGGGTGCAAAACGGACAAGGCCCTGAGGTTCACACAGCCCTCAGCTCGGGAATTTACTTTATTGATTTGCAAGCATTGAACCAAAAACCCTTCATGTTGCTGATTGAATAAGATGAAGAAAAAACAATAGCATTAACATTCCATCAAAAAGCAAGGATAAAAGGCTCCTGAGCCTAAATGTATATTCATTACAGAGCCGATGAATATTGCAACAAATCGTATGATGTTGCAGACTGATTTAAAATGCGTTTGTTTAGGACAATGCTGTTACTTGCCTATTTCACGATAACGCTCTGTTAAAGACCTGTAATGATCTCTGAAAGCATCAGCACGTTTTTTATTCTTCCTTCCTTCGGAGCTTACATTGTCGGATTTTGAGACCAGCTCCTCCAGAGCAATCGGATATTCAGTGGTGTAAAAGGCAGGCGCCAAATTTCGCATACGCAACATGGTATGCACCGTGATAATCATAAAAACAATACCAATCGTTTTTAAGGACCAACTGAGACGAAAAAATTCAGCAGATAAACCTTTCTTGAGAAAGGCAAGAACCACAAAACCGAACATAACAAGAACCGAGACAATTCCTGATACACCAAGAATGTCTGCACCGGGCCAGTGCATCAATTTAAAAACCGCAGCCAACCATGAAAGAGCAATCATCAAACAAAGCAGGATTTTTGGCCACACAAAGGGAACCTGTGAAGCACGGTATTCCTTCCAAAAACCAAATGCCTCAAACAGCATCGTCGGCACCATCAGTCCGCTGATCACCAATAGCACGTTAGCACCGCCAAAATGGTTAAGCTTAAATCCAATTGCCGCAGTGAAAAAAGCCGGATAAAGATAGAATACAAGGTTCTTAACAGATAAGTGAAGCTTTCCGAAAAAACGCAGCAGGAGCAGAATCAGCGGCAATACCAAGCCAATACATGCAGAACAGAAGACAGCAACTGTCATGACTCTGTTAATAGATTCATCATCAAGCGACATCCATTCGGCGATGGGCTGCAGTATTGGAATAAGGGAGAGAAAAAGAAATATAGCCTGAATAAACCTATGCCCTCTCAAAGTTGTCAGAGCGCCAAGCAGAAACAAGATGCAGGCACCAAACAAGCTGACCGAGATAATCCGCAAACCGTAATCGTTCTGTGCCCAGTTCGCAAAAATACCGACCGCAGTAATGCAGAGAAGTAACACGATAAATTGATGAATCTGTCTCATGAAAACCTAATTATTCATTGAATACAAAACCTGAAATGTTCGATTCCATGTCCACCTGTCTGAAAAACCAATCAACCGTGTAGTCATATTCATAAAAGGACTTGGCCGCATTCTTATTTTCTCGTTTGAAAACCTCTGCCTTCAAAATTTCTGTTTTTAAAGCAAGTTCATTGCTAGAAGAGAAATAATCCGGAATGTATCCCAAGGCCTTGTAATAATTTCCATTCGAAGCAAAACCTTTCACGAAATGACTGGTAGCTCTGGGCTTGTTTTCATCCTTCACCTCTTTGATAAGGGAGGTAGCCATTTTCAGCATGTCGTCACCCCCGATTTTAGCCATGGCATCAAACAACAGAAGCCCAAACTTTGGACTCTTGTCAATCTGTTGCATGAGACTGTCTAAAAACGGGAAACATCTCTCCTGATAAGAAGAATAGGCCAATTTATGAATCACGGTCAAGAGTGCATTTCTTTTTTGCATGGGATTCTGAATAGCCTGAATCATTCGGGTGGCATGAGCCATTCTGCCCATATTAGCCAGATGTATGGCTATCGTTTTTATCAGATATTGATTAACATCTCCAATGCCCTCTCCCATATTTTGGAATTCGGGGTTATAAACCCTGTTCGTATCAATTCGGCTGAGGTATCGGAATGCTTTGAGGGTGTCGCCGGAAACAAAATAGCGATGACTTTGAACCAGAAAAATAAAATTGGAATCAACATATTGAGCCGCCATTCTGTTCGAAACCAGCAGTTTCTCGCTCATATCAAAGTAGGAGTAGTTAACTTCCTGTAATTTTTCATGGATATCAATAACCGTATAATCAAAGTACTGTAGGAGAAAGGTTGACCAATGCTTGAATACCGATGCATCAAAATAATGAGAAAAAAACAAGCCTCTTTCTATCTGCCATTTGATAAATGACTTCTTGTAGTTCGGGAATTGCCAGATGTCAAAAGGTCGCCATCCATATCTTTCATCAATAAAAGAAGGATAAAAGAAAATAACTCTCCTTGGAATAAACTTCGAATCTGAGGCATCGCCACGACCAATCCTATATTCAGCACTTAGAAATTCAGACTTAATCATAGACAGATAGTTAAGAGCACGGTCAAAATGTAAATGGCGTTCCTTATCAGGAGTAACCCTGAACATACCCTTTTGCTTAAAGAACATGGCCATTCTGTAATGGTATTCATCCTTTCCCAGATTTTGATTGGAAATAGTATGTTCCGTATAGTCAAACAGAGCGTTTACCCGTTCGAGACGTGAAATCAAAAACGGATTGTAATAGGGTTGAACTGACCATGGCTGTCTGAACATGTAAAAATAAAATGGTTCGTCATTTAAAGAGATAAATTGCCGCAACCAACTGATTTTTTCGAGCTTGGCAAAAATTAAAAATTTCTCTACCACTTCAGAAATCTCCGGTTCTGTAAACAATTCCTGTTCAAACATATAACAAGCAACCGTATTGAAATTAGCATTATAGAATCTGTAATAATCGGGGTTATATTTTGTTATGGAGTCAAGACAACGAATCAGCATTTCCGGCTCGTGGGAAATGGCACAGAGATAAGCCAACTCCTGATAGCCTGATTGATGGGTGAAGGAAAAATCACCAATCTTGATGCTTTTGTCTTTTGGAAAGAGTAGATCAAATACCAATTTTGAAGAATCACCTTCAAACGGAGAAATCATCTTCAATAACTCAGCAGCACGGATAGTCCTGTTTTTCCCGGTATTAATGATAGATTCCAAAATGGATTTGAAAATAATCATGTCTTCCGTCTTTACCCGACGCTCTATGCGACACCTCGGTATCAGATAATCTGTATATAACCTGTTCTGATTTTTTTCGACGCAGGTGACAATGGAAGACCCTGCTTCTTTTGCAAACAGAAATTGTCCGAGTCGAACAAAATCAAGAAATCGCTTGAAAAACTTATCATTCCTTACGAGCTTTCTATCTGAATAAATTCGTTCAAGGGCCTCTGCGAGGTAAGCAGGAGCAGATATTGTAAAAGTATTATTTTTTATTTTCTCTGAATCATAACTTAGTAATTTGTTTAAAATTTGATAGCAAATATCAAATGCGATGGTGTCATTTTTTAATCCATTCAGCAAGGATTGATAGGAACCCGGGTGAAGCCTTTCAACCGAAATCACGAAATCAGCTTTCTGATCAGTTTTCACCTTGTTGCTCAACAGGAGGTCTCTTCCGTCTCTTTCAATCTTTTCAATGATATGAGCATCCTGCTTGTTCAGAAAATCGAGATAAAAATAGGTACAGGTCATCACCAACATCAACAAACCACATACTGTCATGATACGATTTGCTCCATACTTCATCACGGTCCTT
>JBIIMV010000087.1:0-5777 GCA_044337805.1 Bacteroidia bacterium | reverse complement strand
TAATCAGGGTTCAGGGTCGCTCCAGATCCAATAGCTTGTTCGAACAGTTTTTTGGTGGTGGTTATCAGGATATGAAAATTTCACTCGCCACGAAGAGAATTCCCGTAAATGTTGATCCGCTTCCTCTTAACGGTAAGCCGGCTTCGTTCTCTGGTGCAGTTGGCGATTTTAATATCACGTCTAAAATAAACCGTCAAAATCTCAAAAAAGATGAAAGTGCTAATCTCATCCTGACCATCTCCGGCAAGGGTAATCTCAAGTTTATCGAACCTCCGGTGCCTCAATTGGCCGATGGACTCGAATCCTACGATCCCAGGGTTACGCAGAAACTCTCTGTTGAGTCTGATGGCATTTCAGGTCAACGTTCATTTGACTACCTCATTATTCCTCGCCGTGGTGGTGAATTTCTGATTCCTGCTCAGGAATTCTCCTTTTTCAATCCAACTGAAAAAAAATATAAAACAATACGCCTTAATGAAATCAAATTGAAGGCAGAGGGTGGAGCTTCTTCTGAAGCAAATGTCGTGAGTCAAACATCTAAATCTGAAGTTCGTCAGCTCGGAAAGGACCTTGCCTTCATAAAAACTTCAGGTCAACAGGCTGAACTTTCATCCGGATTTTTTGATAAACCCTGGTTTTGGCTGCTCCTGCTTACTTTTCCCGCCATTGCCGGTTTTTATTCTTTCAGATATTTAAAAAGTGTTGCTGAACAGTCTGATGTTAAGACATGGAGAAAGAAAAATGCATCTAAAGCTGCATTTGAAAAATTGAAACAGGCGGAGATGCATCTTGCAGCTTCTCCCAAGGAATTTTTCTCTTCCCTGGAAAAAGGACTTTCAGACTATTTGTCTGATAAGTTTGTTATTCCAAGGGCTGAGTTTTCAACCGCAACTCTGAGTGTGAAACTTCATGAATCTTCATTGTCTGGTCAACAGCAATCTGAGGTGTTGCGCTTTTTGTCGGATATTCAAATGGCTCGTTATGCACCTTCCGCAATTTCCGAATCGCCCGCTTCTCTGCTGGTTCAGGCACGTTCATTGATTCAGAAACTTGAAGAAAATCAGCTATGAAAATTTCCCTACATACACGACTGTTTTTCCTGCTCCTGTTTCAGCTTTTTCTTGCTCCGGCTTTCGCAACAGACGAATTTTCTCTCGGCGTCGGGGCTTACCGCAAGGGTGACTATCCGAATGCACTCCTTCATTTTAAAAAATGTCCCGACTCCCCTGCAAAGTTTTATAACCTCGGAAATTGTTACTACAAACTCGATTCACTGGGTCTATCCATTCTTCAGTACCAGAAGGCAAAGAAGATTCTGGGCGAGGAACCCGACCTAATGAATAATTTACAAATGGCCAATGCCAAAACGCGTGATAAAATGGAGCCTCCCAAAACATTCTTCCTCACGCTCTGGATGCGCCATCTTATCCTCTTTTTTCCTGTTTGGTTTTTTCCGCTTTTGGCTGTTGTTCTTTCTGCTCTCGCTTCTCTTTTCTTTGTTTTGCTGATTCGCTCTGCTGATTTTCAGCGCAGAAGAAGGTTCTTTCTCTCCGTTTCGGCTTCTGTGCTCTTGCTTTTGTTGTGCATCTTCATGACCTGGAGAAGACAGGCTATCATGGAGCATCCTTCAGGTGTAGTGGTCACTGCGCCTGTTGCCTCGGTCCTCAATGAACCGGTTTTCGGAGCCACCGAACTATTCGTTTTGCACGAGGGTACGGTGCTTCGCTTCCTCGATGATGAATCCGGCTGGGTCAAGGTGGAGTTGCCTCAGGGAACTTCCGGTTTCATCCGTCTTCAGGAGGTGGGTAAGTTCTGATTCCGACTCATTTTCGGTTTCCTCTTAAGAACTTTTGTTATATTATTGATTTTTAGGTATTTATATTTTTTTTCGTTCACCGGCAGGATTTTTTTCCTCTGAATTATTGCCCGTCCAAAGCCGTAAAGGATATTTTTTCAGAGGTTTTGTTCACAAAATCTTGATTCTGATTAAAATTAACACTAAATTCACCTTTCAAAATTGATTCTATGCGCTTCATAGAAATACGAAAAATACTGATTCTGTTTACTGTGATCATCATTGTGCTTCAGGCAAAGGCACAAAATGGGTTCGTAAATGCCGGCCCGGATGTCTACACCTGCGATGGCGCTCCGGTTACCCTTACCTCTGTGGGTAATACACCTGTCGGTCTTCAGTTGCAGAATATTTCTGGCGCCGGGGCAAGCTCAAACCTGAGCGACGATTCTTACAGTAACGCAGTTAATATTGGGTTCTCCTTTAATTTCTATGGCAATAACTACACGCAGTGTCTCGTGTCTTCCAACATGTACATCACTTTTAACCTGGCCAATGCCGGTGGCTACAGTCCATGGCCGATTAATACTGCCTCTCCCAGTGCCAACAATCCGCTAAATGCCATTATGTCTCCCTGGCAGGATGTTAATCCCAATACTTCGCCTAGTCATGTGATTCGTGTTGGCCGCTATGGCGTGGCTCCCAACAGGGTTTTTGTAGCTGAATGGACCAACCTTGTTACCTTCAGCTGCGGAGGCGACTGTAACACAACGCAAATTATTCTGCACGAAGGTTCCAACATTATCGAAACACACATTGCTGAAAAATCTCTGTGCGGAGGCTGGAATGGTGGTGCTGCCATTCATGGCCTTCAAAATATTACCGGTGCTATCGCTCATATCGTCCCCGGAAGAAATTTTCCAAACCAATGGACTTGCGTCTCTGATGGTAAGCGGTTTACGCCTTCTGGTTCCAATAACTACACCATAACAACAATCCCCTTCCTGCCTGTGGCGCTTGGCGCAACGCCCAATGCTACCTACACCTGGTCTGTTCTGGGTGGCGCACAGATTGCCAATGGAACAAGTGTTACCGTTAGTCCTGCTGTAACAACAAGCTATGTGGCAACGCTCTCTAATACCGCGTGTCAGGCATCTTTCGTTTATCGTGATACAGTAACCGTATTTGTTTCAAATCCTATTCTTACACTTGGCTCCCAAAACGCAGACTGCTTGAGCGGTATTGGTGGAATGGGTTGGGCAAGCTCTTCCGGCGCTGCCATGCCGGTGGTCTACTCCTGGAATACCTCTCCGCCTACGTTGAACGATTCTCTTATCGGTGTCCCCGTGGGAACCTACATTTGCTCGCTCACAGATGCGAATGGTTGTAATGTGCAGGATACGATTGTGATCACTCAGCAAGGTAATCTCACCACACAGATTGATACCATACAAAACCTTCGATGCTTTGGTGACTCTTCCGGTGCTCTTACCGTTTCTGCAAGTGGTGCTTCTGCTCCTTATTACTACATCCTTAACGGAGATACCAGTTTGAATGGACATTTCGCTAATCTTCCCGCAGGTCAGCATGATGTTGTGGTGGCAGACCAGATTGGCTGCACCTCCATACAACCTGTAGTGATCAATGAGCCTCTGAATCCACTTACGCTGAATATCGATCTGCACAATAACATTCAATGTTTCGGTCAGGTAAATGGTCAGTTTCATTTGTCTGCCTCAGGTGGAACAAACCCTTACTTGTTTAATTGTGGCATTTTTTCAAACACAGGTGGTGTATTCGACAATCTTCCTTCCGGAAATTACACGCTGTCTGTATCTGATGCGAATGGGTGTTTTGTCTTCGTTCAGGATTCGATTGTCGAGCCTGCCCTGCTCTCCGCGTCCATACCCACCTGGCTCGATATCTCGTGCTTTGGAGGTAGCGATGGCTCTGCTGATGCTTTTGTCACCGGTGGTACGCAACCTTACGCCTATTCCTGGTCAACCTCTCCCGCTCAGCTAACACCAAATGCAACCAACCTCTTGCAGGGGTCTTATGATGTTCTGGTCACTGATGCCAATGCTTGTCAGGCTTCTGCTTCTGTAACCATTATTGAGCCTCAGCCTCTTTCGGTTGATGCCGTTGCGGATGCGCAAATCTGTGAGGGTGATTCGGTATATATTTCTTCTTACGCCGCCGGAGGAACTGGTACCATCAATTACCTCTGGTCTCCCGGAAATATTTCCTCTGCCTCTTCTTACCAATTCCCGGTAACTGACACCCAATATATCGTCACGGTAACCGATCAGAGAGGCTGTACCGATGCTGATACCATGAATGTGGTGGTCTTTTCAAATCCGATCCCGGTTTTTTCAGCCTCTGTTAACTCTGGTTGTGTGCCTCTTTGTGTGCTCTTCCGGGATAATACGCCTGCACCCCTCAACTCTCAGATTGTCTCCAGAACCTGGGATTTTGGTAATGAAAATATCGACAGCCTTGCCTCAAGGGAGTTTTGCTATTATAACGCAGGCACCTATGATGTCTCTTTGTCTCTCCTTACTGATAAAGGATGCAAAAGAACGCTTAGTAGGGATGACTTAATTCAGGCTTTTCCGGTTCCCCATCCTGATTTTAGGTTTGAAACGGCCTCATCTGATATGCTCGACCCATCTGTGAAAATCGAAAATCTCACAACTGATGCTCAAAAGTATGCTTGGAGTTTTGGTGATGGTTCTATTCCCAATACCGATTTTAACCCTGTTCACGTCTTTCCTGATACCGGTGTCTATACCGTAAACCTTCGGGCTGAAAATAATTTCGGATGTGTAGACAGTATTTCTAAAACCTATGTCATCGATCCTTTCTATACTTTCTACATCCCTAATTCTTTTACACCCAACGGAGATGGCAAGAATGATGTTTTCTCTCTTCAGGGAACCTACATAGGAACCTTTAATGTTCAAATCTATGATCGTTGGGGAAAAATCATCTTTTCCGAAATTAATAACCAAGGCGTTAAATGGGATGCCAATGAAGTTCCTGACGGGGTTTACATTTATTCCATTAAACTCTCTGATACCAAAGGCAAAGAGTATAAATACAAGGGAACTCTCTCTGTAATTCGCTAGTCTCATGAAGTTGAGCAAATGGTCTCTCCAGCTACTGCTTCTTCTGGCTCTTGCTCCTCTATTTTCCTCGGGTCAGTGCGCAGGCCCGATTAATATCGTTGTAAATCCTCAGCCCACCAGCGGTGGCTATGCTCCCGGCACAGTGGTGAATTACTGTGTTACCATGACCGGATATAATCAGATTGGAACAAATTGGTTTGAGGGATTTGATATTAATCTCGGGCCCGGATGGCTGCCCGGTAGTATCACACCTGTAAGCCCTCCTGCAAATTGCGGTGGCGCCGGCTCCGGTGGCTCATGGATCTGGCTGAATGCTTCTACATCAACAGTGTTTCCGATTCAAACTTTTGGTCCTGGTTACTTTTTTGACCTTAATAACAATGGTATCGCAGGTGATGACTTTGGTGATGACGGTAATTGCAACTGGAGCTTTTGTTTCAATGTTACTGTCGGTAACAATATCGGTTCTTCACTTTCAGTGACTGTTGCGCCTCTCAGCGATGGTGTTGCTGCCAACTGGGGAAGCAATTCTTGTGATGCTGTTAATTATTCTACAGGAACTCCCGGAAATATTATCGTGAATGGTTGTCAGTTAACGGCTTTTGTAACCGTTACATCTAATGTTTCTTGTTTTGGCGGAAATAACGGTGCTGTTCAAATTACTCCTTCCAACGGTCCGGGACCTTATTCATTCTCTCTCTCTGGTGGTCCTTCTCAACCAAGTGGTACTTTCTCAGGTTTGTCTGCAGGTAACTATTCTGTTGTCGTTACGGCTTCTAATGGCTGCACTGCTACTTCTAATTTCTCTGTTTCTCAACCTGCCTCCGGTATTTCTGCTTCAGTTGCTGCTCAGACCA
>JBIIMV010000086.1:0-5827 GCA_044337805.1 Bacteroidia bacterium | reverse complement strand
TGAATGCCATGAAGAAAGTTGCGGCTGAAGCAATATTCGAACGTAAGTTTCAAATGACCTGT
The DNA here is from genome assembly GCA_044337805.1 of Bacteroidia bacterium. Classification (GTDB taxonomy): domain Bacteria; phylum Bacteroidota; class Bacteroidia; order UBA4408; family UBA4408; genus JBEGML01. Next base: position 5,765 of record JBIIMV010000086.1, on the reverse strand, counting down.
CATCTGAAACTTCTGGAGGAAAGCCTACAGCAAAAGCTTTTTAATCTTGAAAAAGGCTACGCAAGGTTTTTGGATCCGCACACGATAGAAGTGACAAAACCAAGCGGAGAAAAAAAACAATTTCGGGTAGACCATGTGTTGGTGGCAACCGGAAGCAGACCCCGTAAGCTTCCTAATTTGCCCATTGATGAAAACCTGGTTGTTACAAGCGATGGCATACACAACTGGGAGAGCCTCCCGGAAAGTATGGTCATCGTTGGTGCTGGAGTTATTGGCTGCGAGTTCGCCACCATATTCAGCAATCTGGGTAAGACAAAAGTTTATCTCATTGACAAAGCTCCACGGATTCTGCCCTTCGAAGATCAGGATGTATCAGAAATGGTGAGCGACAACTTCGAACAGAACGGGGTGGTCATACACAAAGGTGCCAGTCTCAGTAAGATGGAAATCAGAGATGGTAAGGTTTGGTATGAACTTAAATATGATGATGGACGCACTGAAGCGCATCTTGTCGAAAGGGCATTGATTTCAGTCGGAAGAATTCCTAATCTCGAAAATATCGGACTTGAGGCGGCAGGAGTGCAGCTTACCGAGCGTGGCTTCATTCAGGAGCAGGATACCCGGACCAATGTGCCCCATATTTACGCGGCCGGAGATGTATGCGGTAGTATGGCACTGGTAAATGTCGGCGAGAGAGAAGGAAGACATGCCACGGTGAGGATGTTCAGGGGTAATTCTACTCCACTGGTTTATCGCAATATCAGCACCATCATGTTCTTGAATCCTGAGGTGGCTGCTGTAGGTATGGGTGAGCAGGAAGCGATGCAGAAAGGTATTTCTGTTAAGGTGGCCAAGATTGATTACAGCTGTATTGCAAGGGCCATCGCCATGCGTCGCACCACAGGCTTCTTTAAAATTATTGTTTCCAACGATGATGAAATGAAGGTGCTCGGCATGCGCGCCGTCGGAGAGCATGCATCAAGCGCTATTCAGGCAGTTGCTCTCCTGATATACATGAACAAGGGCATTGATGAGTTGGCCCACATGATGCATCCTCATCCTTCTATCATTGAAGGTATTCAGGAAGCCATGCGTATGCTGCTCGGAAAATCAATCTATAAGTCTTCTGTTTTTAAGGATAAACTTAAATGCTACGTGAGGGAAGGGGAGGTCTGTACTCATTTAGACATGCTTTGATTCGTACCTATGCTAACCCTTGTTCCCACCCCTGTAGGTAACCTTGAAGATATGACGCTCAGAGCGCTGTCTTCATTGAAATCATGTGATCTGGTGATAGCGGAAGACACCCGTAAATCAGGATTATTGCTGCGGCATTTTGGAATAGAGAAGCCCTTGCAAAGTTTTCATACCGCCAATGAACATAAGGTGGTGGAGCGTCTGGTAGAGAGGCTGGAGGGCGGGCTGAATGCATGCCTGGTGACCGATGCCGGAACACCGGGTATTTCTGATCCGGGTTTCTTGCTGGTGCGTGAGGCTTTGAAAAAGGGAGTTGAGGTGAGCTGCCTGCCCGGTCCTACCGCATTTGTGCCTGCATTGGTAAGCTCCGGAATTCCTTGCGAACGTTTTTGTTTTGAAGGTTTCCTGCCGCACAAGAAGGGAAGACTTACCCGCCTTAAAGAACTTGAAGAGGAAAAACGCACCATGGTTTTTTATGAGAGTCCTCATCGTATCATGAAAGCCCTTAATGAATTTGTCACACACTTTGGTCCCGACCGTCCTGCCTGCCTGTCAAGAGAAATTAGTAAGATGTTTGAGCAACACATAAGAGGCTCACTCGCAGAAATTATTCAACGTTGCAGCGAGAAAGAAATTAAGGGCGAAGTGGTGATGATCGTTCAAGGAAAATCCTGATGTCGAAGAAAAGAAAGAATCGTTTTGTAAGCCGCCACAGGGCAAAAAAATCCGGATTGCCCCCGGGCACCTTGCCTGATTTGGTCGAGAATCATTCACCGGAAAAGGTTACCATCCATGTTCTGGAATATGATGAACATGCCTTCACTGATACCGTGGTAGAACAGCCGGGAATGTTAAGCAGGTATGGGAAGTCCGGTAAGGTAACATGGATCAATATTGATGGTGTGCACAATGTGCAGCTTATTGAGCAGATCGGGAATGTATTCGGAATTCATCCGCTTACGCTGGAAGATATCGTGAATACCGATCAGCGTCCCAAATTTGAGAATTATGAAGAGTACGACGTCATCATGATGAAAATGCTTTTCTATCAGCAGGAACTGGGATCTGAGCAGCTGAGTATTATCTTGTTTAACAATGTCGTTCTTACCTTTCAGGAGGTGCATGGAGGTGATCCCTTTACGGTCATCAGAGAGCGTATCAGACAAGGCAAGGGAAGGGTAAGACGCTGCGGAGCCGATTACCTTGCCTATGCCCTGCTCGACAGTATCGTAGATACCTACTTCAATATTCTTGAAAAAATTGGCGATCGAATCGAAGAGATTGATGACAAACTGGTCACCGATCCTCAGCCTGAGGTATTGGAGACCATGCACCAGCTTAAGCGTGAAATGATATTTGTCCGAAAGGCAGTGTGGCCCCTCCGGGAAGTGGTCAGCGGTTTTGAACGAAGCGAGACCACCCGCCTTACGCGCAGCACACAGGTTTATCTGCGCGATGTGATGGATCATAGCATCAGAGTGATAGAGACTGTAGAAAGTTACCGTGATCTAGTAACAGGCATGATGGATGTTTACCTCAGTGGACTCAGCCATCGCATGAACGAGGTGATGAAGGTGCTGACCATTATCTCTACCATTTTTATCCCGGTTACTTTTATTGCAGGCGTTTATGGGATGAACTTCGAGTACATGCCCGAACTGCGTTCGAAATACGGCTATTGGATCACATGGGGCCTGATGCTTACCGTAATGTTGCTGCTGGTTTATTATTTTCGCAGGAAAAAATGGCTCTGAAATGATGAAAACAACACACCTTAAAAGTTTTTTCTTTTTTCTTGTGCTCTTCGCAGCAACACATCATGCTCACGCACAGATTGCGAATCCTGCCTATGGAGTGCTGGAGCTTGCAAAGGATACTTCCATCAACAAAAAAGACTTACAAGGCCGAAAGCAGGGATTATGGCGTGAGATACAAGGATCCAATATGTTTGAAGGAAACTATCTTAACGATAAAAAGGAGGGTACCTGGAAGATGTATCTCTCCAACGGCATGTTGAATACGATTGAAGATTATTCGGGCGGCAAGAAAAATGGATTAAGTGCCGAATTGAAAAATTCCGGATACCTGAGAAAGCAGGCTTTTTACAAAGATGATATCCTCAATGGGGTGTTCACATTGTACAACAATTCCGGACGTATAGAAAAAGAGGAGCGTTATACGATGGGTAAAATGGATGGTTTGAAGCGGGTGTACTATCCCAATGGTAAGTTGCAGGAGGAATGTGTCTATGTGAACGAGCAACGTGAGGGAGTATCGAAATGGTATTTTGAGGACGGGAAAATTTCTATCGAGTACAATTACAAGAATGGTAAGCTGGAAGGACTGCAAAAAGAGTATGTGAAGGGCGGAATATTGAATAATGAGACCGAGTATCTGAACAATCAGAAAAGTGGATTTTACAAAGAGTATCAGGAAGATGGGAAGTTGATGAAGATGGAGGGGCAGTTCCGTGGCGATAAGAAGACGGGGCTTTGGAAAACCTATGCGAAAGATGGGAAGACAATCATCGAGCGTGGTGAGTACAAAGACGATGAAAAGGATGGAAAGTGGGAGATTTTTGATGACAGTGGTAAGTTATTGCGTGTGGAGAAGTATAAGGCTGGCAAGAAGGTGTAGGAAAAGCTGAATGCCGGTATTTGTGTAGCTCTTGATTGGGGAGGCAGGATGGCATGGTATCGCGTAACCTTTGTGAGTGACAGGTCCCTAGTTTATCTGCATTCCCGCTCCCTCTCCACCATCTCCGCTGGTATTCCCGCCTCCTTTTCTATAAAAAAAAATCGTCTTTTATCCGCTCAGATTTTTTTATGTTTCTGATGCGACCCGGATCGACGGGAAACTCTTCGCCTGCTGCTTTGACAGCGCTGCGGTCGGTATGACCGGGAATGAAAATCATTCCGTGTGTTCCATTCATTCACGATGTATCTATTCATCCTTGAGAACGATGTTTGGTGAGGAGTTAAAGGTGTTTCATGGAGGTAGAAGATGGATGAACCCTTTCATCAGGTTCTTTTGCCCGGTTTTCCGGGAAATTCATCATTTTTGATCAACCTGGGTAAAGGGCTGCGAATGAATAAATTCTGAGGTCTGCCTGGCTTTCCTGTATCAATTGGGATGGTCTTTTTCTTTGATTTCTTCCCGGTAGATTGAAAAAATATCCATCATCATCTTTCTTTACATCAATAATTATATAAATGATTATCAGGTATTTAAGTTAAATTGACCGAAATTTAATCATTCAAAATGATTATTTATAGGTCAAAAGTTTTCAACATTGATAAAATCCGGTTTTTTTTGTATTACATTTGTCCCATCAAAATTTTTACGCTATGACCAAAGAGGTGAAAGAGCCGGTTGCCACCAAGGAACTGAGCAAAGAAAAGCTGAAAGCCCTCCAGCTAACTCTCGACAAAATTGAGAAAACTTATGGCAAAGGCGCCATCATGAAAATGGGCGACAATGCCATTGAAGAGGTGGAAGTGATTCCTTCCGGTTCTATTAGTCTGGATGCCTGTCTGGGTATCGGTGGCTATCCAAAGGGAAGAATCATCGAAATCTACGGACCCGAATCATCGGGTAAAACTACGCTTGCCATTCACGCCATTGCAGAAGCTCAGAAACTGGGTGGTATCGCAGCATTCATCGATGCTGAACATGCGTTCGATCGTGTATATGCCGCTAAGCTCGGTGTCGATAACGAAAATCTCCTGATTTCTCAGCCCGACAATGGGGAACAAGCTCTTGAAATTGCCGATAACCTGATCCGCTCCGGTGCCATAGATATTATCGTGATTGACTCTGTTGCCGCTCTTACCCCTAAAAGTGAAATAGAAGGGGAGATGGGGGATGCAAAGGTGGGTCTTCAGGCTCGTCTGATGTCTCAGGCGCTGCGTAAACTCACCGCCACAATCTCAAAAACCAACTGCTGCTGCATCTTTATTAACCAGCTTCGCGAAAAGATCGGGGTGATGTTCGGTAACCCTGAAACCACCACCGGAGGCAACGCCCTTAAGTTCTATGCATCTGTAAGACTTGACGTGCGCAGAATAGGTCAGATCAAAGACGGTGAAACCGTGAGCGGAAACCGGGCCAAGGTAAAAGTGATTAAGAATAAGGTCGCTCCTCCCTTTAAAGTGGCTGAGTTTGATATTATCTACGGTGAAGGAATTTCAAAAATCGGTGAAATCATCGATCTTGGGGTCGATTTTAACGTGATTAAAAAGAGTGGTTCATGGTTCAGCTATTCCGATACCAAATTAGGTCAGGGAAGAGACGCAGTGAAACAGATTCTGCACGATAATCCTGAACTTGCCGATGAAATTGAAGCTAAAGTCAGACAAGAACTGCTTAAAAAATAATCTCTCATTCACCCGGCGCAACCTCCGGATGATACAACCGGGCCTGGCCTTTACGGCTGCCATGATGTTGTTGGTTTTTGGTTGCATTAATGACAAGGACAAGGGCAAAGGGAAGCCGGAGACTATCGCTCCGGCCTCCCCGACCCGGGTCCTCGATTCTCTCTCTGCTCTCGTCAAGGCCGACTCCCTGAA
>JBIIMV010000085.1:0-5838 GCA_044337805.1 Bacteroidia bacterium | reverse complement strand
TATGGTATTGAAGAGCCAGAGAGGGATCGTTCGGAGAATAGCACAGTTGCGGGAGCATCCATGGTTCTACGTAGAGGAACAAATTTGTTTTTGTGAGTTTGTCGGCCAGCCACTTTTCATCACCTGTAACCCGGATTGCAAGCATTCTGGAGAGATCTGTTTTACCCGGTTTGTAAGAAACTCCTGTTTTAAATCTTGGATTTATTGAAATGATTTTTCCTGAAGCGATAAAGGCAGCCACATCAGGAGCGGCCATTACATTTTCAAGATTCAGGTGAGAAGGAATTCTTGCTACCAGCCATCCGCTCCGGTGGGGAAAGGAGAACAGATCGGGTTGAGCAGAAGAGCACAGAGAAGAGACAAAAAGGAAAAAAAAGAAGAGACGTTTCAGCATGGTTACAGCACTTTAGGATGTAAAGATAAATATGGCGCAAAATGTTCAGACACAGGGAGCGAGCTCATGGTACATTGGCAGACATTCCAGCCAGGACAGAGATGGAGAGATTTTGCGCAGAAGATGCGTTTTGCCATTGGAAAGCAGGATATTGGGCGCTTTGAAGAAAGCGTTATAGGTGAGTGCCTGGTGCATGGTGTTTTCGTCGATATTCACGGAAGAAGCCTTAAATTCCATCAGCATGAGACAGCGCCCGAATTCATCATAGAGCAATGCATCTGAGCGTTTTTTAAGCCGGTGGTATTTAGCAGGAATTTCAGTAGCAATTCGGGCGGCGGGGAAGCCATTATTGATTACCAGCGATTTAAGCACCCATTGCCTGACCCATTCCTCAGGAGTATGGACGAGCCATTTTCTGCGGAAGGGGTCGAGAATCAGATTTTTATTTTCGTGCACGGCCGTTTCCGGAGGAGGAGCGGGCAAATCAAGCTGAATAGTCACCACACACCAAAGGTACGAAACCTGAGCAAGGCAGAAAAGCTTAACTTCGCGCTTAATGAAAACCAAAGAAGAAATTGTGGGAAACTGGCTACCCCGTTATACGGGAGCACCGTTGGAACACTTTGGCAAATACATATTACTGACGAATTTTCAAAACTATGTAAAGATGTTTGCCGAGTGGCATCAGGTACCTGTCACAGGCCTCGACAAGCCCATGCCCTGCGCCACGGCCAAAGACATCACCATCATCAATTTTGGCATGGGGAGCGCGAATGCTGCCACCGTTATGGATTTACTTTCAGCGGTTTCACCCAAGGCAGTTTTGTTTTTAGGCAAATGCGGAGGATTAAAGAAGAAGAACCAGCTTGGAGACCTCATTCTTCCCATTGCAGCAATAAGAGGCGAGGGAACTTCAAATGATTATTTCCCTGTTGAGGTACCGGCGTTGCCGGCATTCAGTTTACAGAAAGCGGTGAGTACCACCATCAGAGAGCACAATCGAGACTATTGGACCGGCACGGTATATACCACCAACAGGCGCGTCTGGGAGCATGACGAGGAGTTCAAGGAATATCTAAGGAAAATCAGAGTAATGGGGATTGACATGGAAACAGCGACCATTTTCAGCACGGGATTTTACAATGAAATTCCAACCGGTGCCTTGCTTTTGGTGAGCGACCAACCCATGATATCAGCTGGCGTAAAAACAGCAGAGAGTGATATTGTTGTGACCAGAAATTTTGTTGACGAGCATCTGCGTATTGGCATAGATTCTCTGTATCAACTGCTCAACAATGGCAATACTGTAAAGCATCTACGATTCGAATAATGGCAAAGTCAGCAGGCAGAACATTTGAAGACATTGTAAAAGAGATCAAACAGGGAAAGTTTTCCCCTGTTTACTTTTTGGAAGGCGAAGAGCCTTTTTTCATTGATGAAATCTCCAACCTTATTGAGGCCACAGCAGTTCCCGAAGATGCCAGAGAATTCAACCAGAGCATCCTTTACGGCAAGGAGACCGACATACAGAAAGTATTATCAGAAGCAAGACGGTTTCCTGTATTTGCTGACCGACAGCTTATTGTTGTGAGGGAGGCCCAGGAGATGAAGAATCTTGACAAAAAGGTAAGCATCAAACTAAGCGGAAAGGAGCAAGACGTCAATTATCTGGAGCAGTATCTGGAACGGCCGGTGGAGAGCACAGTGCTTGTATTCTGTTACAAATACAAAGCCGTTGACAAGCGCACCGGCTTGGCCAAGGCCTTACAAAGCAAAGCTGTCTATTTTCAGAGCAGCAAGTTATACCCAGACAAGCTCCCGGCCTGGATAAGCAGTTTGGCGGCACTGAAAAAAATCAGGATGCAGCCACAGGCTGCCCAACTCATGGCAGAGCATTTAGGGAATGATTTGTCGAGGATATCCAACGAACTTGACAAGCTGCTCATTTCAACGGGAGAAGGCAAAGAAATCAGCACCGAAGATGTCATGACGAATATTGGCATCAGCAAAGAGTTCAATGTATTTGAGTTACAACAGGCGCTGACAGAAAAGAATGTGTTAAAGGCCCATCGGATAGCTGACTATTTTGCGAATAACCAGCGCGACAACCCGATTTTCATGGTATTAGGCTCTTTGGGCTCCTTTTTCACACGAATTCTGGTATTTCACTCCATGCAAGGTAAGAGCGACAGCGAGATGGCGCAAGCCATAGGGATTTCTCCTTATTTTTTGAAAGATTACCGACGTGCTGCACAGATATATCCGCGCCATAAGGCAGAAGACATCATTGGCTATCTTCGGGACACCGATATGAAAGCAAAAGGAAGCGCCGGCATTACCTTTGAACACGGCGACCTTTACAAAGAACTGATATTCCGAATCATGCATTGATATGAACTATTGGCTAATAAAATCAGAGCCCTTCAAATATTCGTGGGAGCAATTTCAGAAAGACAAGAAGACCATGTGGGATGGTGTAAGAAACTATCAGGCGAGGAACAATTTAAGAGAAATGAAAAAGGGAGATCTGGCCTTGTTTTACCACAGCAATGAAGGACTCGAGATCATGGGCATAGCCAAAGTGGTAAAAGAACACTATCCCGATCCCACATCAGACGAAAACGGGACATGGTCGGCGGTAGATTTTGCTCCATTCAAGAAATTCCCCAAGCCTGTTGGGCTTGCAAGAATCAAGAGTGAGGCGTCATTGGCAAATATGGAGATGCTGAGGTTGAACCGACTTTCGGTGACCAAGGTTCAGGCAGGTGAATTTGATTTCATTTGTGCCCTTGGCGGACTTTAAGCGCGCTGCATAATTGCTATCTTTGGCAGCCTAATCATCGAACATGATTTTTAACCTAAGCGGAAGGATATTTACGATCCTTCTATTTTTTACCCTGATTTCTTTTGCTCAGTCAGGAAACATCCGCGGCTTCGTATACGAAAAAGAATCAGGAGAGCCGGTTATCTTCACCAAGGTTATTCTCGAAGGAACCAACTACGGCGCCATCACCGATGTAAACGGTTACTTTTCCATTACTAAAGTTGAAAGCGGAGACTACAAACTTCTCATCAACTATCTTGGTTATGATACACTGCGTGAGTCAATAAGCATAAAGAAAGCAGAGATTGTCACCAAAAAATATTTCTTGCAGAAGAAAGTGATGAAAATTCGGGATGTTGAAATTTCTGCCGACAGGAAACAAGCCCAAACAGATGTACGCACCTCAGTAACAAAGATCACCCCAAAAGAGATCAGGCAAATTCCTGCAGTTGGCGGAGAGCCTGATTTGGCGCAATACCTGCAGGTTCTTCCCGGGGTTGTTTTTACGGGTGATCAGGGTGGGCAACTGTATATCAGAGGAGGCTCACCCATACAGAATAAAGTCCTGCTTGACGGGGCTGTGATTTACAATCCTTTTCACTCCATAGGATTATTCTCTGTATTTGATGCAGACATCATTCGTAACGCAGATGTTTACACGGGAGGCTTTGGCGCACAATATGGCGGAAGGATATCTTCGGTTATGGACATCACGACACGAGATGGAAACAAGAAGCGGGTTGCGGGAAAAGTTGGGGTGTCACCATTTGGAGCCAGGACCATGCTTGAAGGACCACTTGGCAAAAAGAAAGGAGACGATGGCAGCAATGGTTCGTTTTTATTGTCAGCCAAGAACTCCTATTTGGCTCAATCATCCAGAGTGCTTTACAATTATGTTGATACGGCAGGACTTCCCTTCAATTTTTTGGATTTGTATGGTAAGGTTTCCTTCAACACCGGCAATGGCTCCAAGTTCAATTTATTTGGCTTCAACTTCCGCGACAATGTAAGGTACCGCGGCGTGTCAGATTTATTTTGGAACAGTTACGGAGGCGGAAGCAACTTCATTGTAGTTCCGACGGGATCACAAGTACTCATCAGGGGGAATTTTGCTTATTCAGACTACAAAATCACCTTGCAGGAAGACAATGTTTCAAGACCCAGAGACAGCAGAATCAATGGTTTCAACATGGGACTGAACTTCACCTACTTCATCAGGAAGAACGAGTTAAATTATGGGGTAGAAATTTTAGGGTTCAAGACCGCATTTAACTTCTTCAACAACAACGTTGCGGTTAGTCAGACCGAGAATACCACCGAGATTGCCGGATATTTCCGATACAAAGTTATTCTCGGCAAATTCGTTATTGACCCGAGTTTCAGGGCGCACTACTACGCATCATTATCAAATTTTTCGCCCGAACCGAGATTGGGTGTGAAGTACAATGTAACCGACCGTCTGAGATTGAAATTTGCCGGAGGTTTTTACAGCCAGAACCTTATTTCTGCCAACAGCGACAGAGATGTCGTAAATCTTTTTTATGGATTTCTCTCAGGGCCGGAGAATCTTCAGAAGACCTTTCGTGATGAGAACGGCAACGTTAGTGATGTAAATCAAAGATTACAGAGAGCCACGCATGCCATTGGAGGAGTAGAATTTGACATCAACGACTACATATCGCTCAATGTAGAGCCCTACATCAAGCGGTTCACTCAGCTTACCAACCTCAACAGGAACAAGCTTTTTGAAGATACCGGAGAAAACTCCTTCAGACCCGACAGCCTGAAGAAAGACTTCATCATCGAGACAGGAAAGGCCCGGGGTATCGACTTCCTGTTGAAATACGACCACAAGAAGCTCTATGTCTGGGCAGTTTACTCGCTTGGTTTTGTAACACGCTGGGATGGATCAAGAACCTATTGGCCTCACTTTGACCGCCGACACAACGTTAACCTTGTGGTGAGTTATATTTTCGGAAAAGGACTAAACTGGGAGGTTGATGCCAGATGGAATTTTGGTTCCGGATTTCCCTTCACCCGCACGCAGGGCTTCTTTGAGTTCCAGGATTTTCAGAATGGACTTAACACCAATTATACCAATGAAAATGGTCAGCTTGGCCTGTTGTATGGCCCCCTCAACGACAGCCGACTTCCGACCTACCACCGCTTCGATGTTGCCATCAAAAGAAAATTCCCCCTGGGAGAGAATGGTCTGATAGAAGTCAATGCAGGGGCCACCAATGTATACAACAGACAGAATATTTTCTTCATCAACCGGGTCACCAATCAAACCCTTTTTCAACTTCCTTTTTTGCCCTCTGTTGGCATGACATGGAATTTTTAAAAAATGAATTTGATGTTGACAATTGATACCTAATTTAGCGCGTCAAATCGCCTCATGCGTCACACCAAATTTGTTTTCGTCACAGGAGGGGTAACATCCTCATTAGGAAAAGGTATCATCAGTGCTTCCCTGGCAACCTTGCTGCAATCTAGGGGATTCAGGGTAACCATTCAAAAGCTGGACCCTTATATCAATGTTGACCCCGGAACCCTAAACCCATACGAGCACGGGGAGTGTTTCGTGACAGAAGACGGGGCAGAGACAGACCTTGACCTT
>JBIIMV010000099.1:0-5539 GCA_044337805.1 Bacteroidia bacterium | reverse complement strand
GGCTGTAGCGATACTGCACAGTTTCCTGTTTTGGTGAAGGAAAAACCGCTTGCACAGATGAGCTATTCCGGAAATTGTCCTGAACAGCCTTTCACCGTTTTTGCCAGCACCGTTGCCTCCTTTCCCAACAGCATCATCCAGAACCTATGGAACGATACGCTCACAAACGACTCATATCCCTTTCCGGCATCTGCTGCCGGCACTTATCCCCTAAGCCTCGTCAGCACTGCGTCTAATGGATGCCGCGATACTCTCATCGGCACCGTGGTGATCGACCCTTTGCCACAACCACAAATAGTCAGCAGTAGCCCCTGCATCGGAGAGTCAATCAGCGTGGCCGACGCGGGAACATGCAGCAATTGCACCCATCGTTTTTATACATGGCAATGGAACGGACAGCAAATCAGCACTCAGGCAGCGTTTGACACCATGCTTCATGTAACACAAGCTGCCGAGATTACCGTGCTTCTGAGCGACCAACGTGGCTGTGCAGGTTTCGACACCCTCAGCATCACCACAGAAACTGCCCCTGTGGCAAACATCCTTTCGCCGGAAGCTATTTACGGCGCTCCCGTCAGCCTGGAATTTTCACACACTTCAGCCGGCAGCACAGCTCTTGCCCAGTGGCAATGTCAGGGGCAGGTTCAATATGGCGACAGGGTGAGCTTCATCTTCAACGAACCTGGAAAGCAGAATATCTCCCTGGTAACAGCTTCTTCGCTCGGCTGCCGCGACACAGCTGTAGCTGAAATCGACATCCCCGTAGCGCAATCAGACCTCAGTATAGAATTGCTCAGATTCAGTCAGGTTGCTGACGGCTATCTTCGTCCTGTGGTGCAAATCAAAAATCTCGGAAATATTCCGGAGAGCAACCTCATACTGCGCCTTCAACCGGGAGCTTCAGAGCAAGACGAGGAATTGCTCGAAGGCACCTTGTTTCCGGGCGACAGTGCAGGCGTAAACGCCTCCTTTTCCTTTCTTCCCCGCATAAGTTCTTCCAACCTCTGCTGCGTAGAACTAGAGAAAACCAGCCTTCCCGGGGAGCAAAATCTGAACAATAACAAAGCCTGCCGGGCAATTGATTTGTTGCTTGAGGGCATGGATGAACCTTTTCCAAATCCTGCCGGGACAGAAGTAAACCTCAGAATTTACAGCGGAGCAGAGATGCCCGGGCAGGTGCAGATAACAGATGCAGCGGGGCGATTGATCAGGAAATTTGATATTGACAGAAAACCGGGACTACAGACCGTACGGATAGATTTAACTTCATTGTCGGCAGGCAGTTACCAGATCATGCTCCTTCCCGAGAGGCAAACACGGCGGCTGTTAATAAAAGGTGTAAAAGGACCCTGACACAAAAACAGCAACAGGGGCATCTAATAGATTAAATTTGCGCATGCATCAAACCATTCTCATCCTCGATTTCGGCTCACAATATACCCAACTCATAGCACGCAGAATAAGGGAGCTGAATGTGTTTTGCGAAATTCATCCCTGGAACTACCCTATCCCCGACGACGACTCGATACGCGGAATCATACTCTCAGGATCTCCCTACTCCGTACGTGATGCACAATCCCCAAATCCTGATACCCGCAAATTAAGAGGTAAGAAACCCATACTCGGCATTTGTTATGGTGCACAGCTTCTGGCGCAGCAAAATGGTGGCATGGTCGAAGCTTCTGCCACACGCGAATACGGAAGAGCCATCCTGAATCCTCCCGGTGAGCATCCCCTATTCTCAGGCTTCAGAAAAGAATCCCAGGTTTGGATGTCGCACGGAGATACCATCACCCGATTGCCGGAAAACAGTCACCTGCTGGCCTCTACAGCAGAGGTGAAGAATGCGGCATTTGCGTTCGACAATGAAAACACCTTTGGCGTACAATTTCACCCGGAGGTTTATCACAGCGAACAGGGAAGCCATCTACTGAGAAATTTCCTGTTTGACATTTGTGGCTGTGCCGGCGACTGGACACCCGGTGTTTTTATTGAAGAAACAGTGAGTGCCCTGAAAGAAAAACTTGGTAACGACAAGGTGGTACTCGGACTCAGCGGAGGGGTTGACAGCACCGTTGCCGCGGTTTTACTCAGCAGAGCCATCGGCAGCAACCTCCATTGCATCTTTGTAGACAACGGCTTACTGAGGCTTCATGAATACGAAAAAGTATTGGAGCAGTACCACGACCTCGGACTAAACGTTACCGGTGTTGACGCCCGACGTCACTTCCTCGATGAGCTCGCCGGCGTTGAAGACCCCGAGAAAAAAAGAAAAATTATCGGAAGAGTTTTCATTGAAGTCTTCGACAGAGAAGCACACCGTATTAAAGATGTGAAATGGCTTGCTCAGGGAACCATTTATCCTGATGTGATAGAGTCGGTTTCGGTAAAGGGGCCTTCTGCCACCATCAAATCACATCATAATGTCGGAGGACTCCCCGAAACCATGAAACTTAAGGTGGTAGAGCCTCTGCGCAATCTTTTCAAAGATGAAGTCAGACGCACCGGAACTGCACTCGGCATCCCCGAGCATGTACTCCAACGCCACCCCTTTCCCGGCCCCGGTCTTGCCATCAGAATCCTTGGTGCCATAAGTGCTGAAAATCTGAGAATGCTCAAAGAAGCCGATCATATATTTATAGAAGGACTCAAGAACGAGGGCCTTTACAGCACGGTATGGCAGGCGGGCGTTATTTTCCTGCCCGTCAGAAGCGTTGGTGTAATGGGTGATGAAAGAACCTACGAAAATGCCGTTGCACTTCGCGCTGTAAGCAGCACCGATGGAATGACCGCCGACTGGTGTCACCTGCCATACGACTTTCTGGCGCGCATATCGAACGAAATCATCAACAAGGTAAGAGGCATCAACCGCGTTGTTTATGATATAAGTTCAAAACCCCCTGCCACCATAGAATGGGAATAAACCGGAAATCCATATCCCTGCTAACTGCACTGCTGTTAGTGTTGGCGGCCCATATACTGCCTGCACAGGAAATCAGCATCAGTACCCGATCCGTTGAAGAAAACGGTAAATACTACCTGATTCATACAGTCATGGAGAAACAAACCCTATACAGCATTTCCAGAGCTTATAAGGTTACCGTGAACGAAATATTATTCGAAAATCCCGCATTAACAAACGGACTCAAGGCAGGAGCCGAAATCAGGATTCCTGCCACGATGCCCGGCAGCAAAAAGAAAGAAAAAAGTCAGACCGATTTTGATACCAGCGGCAAATACATTCTGCACACCGTAGAGCGCAAACAGACCATGTACGCCATAGCAAAGATGTACAGCACCGACATAGCCCTGATTCGTTCTGCCAATGCCGACCTTGACGAAGAAAATCTGAAACAGGGCACCATCATCAGGATACCCCAACCTGAGATAAAAGCAGCCGAAGTTCCTGCAGTGCCACCTCCCGCAGCAAGCTCACCTGACTCCAAATCCTCTGATAAGGTCAGTTTAAACCTGATATTGCCCCTGTTTACCTCTGAAAACGACTCCTTACTAAACAAAGAACAGATCACCGACGGCGATGCCCTTTTCCACAAGAGCCTGCCCGCGATTGAGTTCATGGCCGGTTTTCGCCTTGCATGCGACAGCCTCAACAAGGCAGGCCTGAGCATAAAGGTGAACACCATTGATTTGCCCAGCGATTCAGCGGCTTGTCAGAACTGGTTCAAGGCCAACACCATTCCACCATCCGACCTGAACATTGGTCCCTTCCATGCCCATGCAGTGCAGGAAGCCATAAAAACACAAAAAGACAAAAGTCAGCCCTGGCTTTTACCCGTTGCCCAGCAGGCAAAACTCCTCATCGGAAATCCATCAGCCTTTAAATTCAGCGCCGCCGTAACCACTCAGATGGATGAGTTGGTAAAATTCCTTTGCCATGAAAACAAAGGAGCCCGCTTCATCATCATCCACAACAACCTCAGCAAAGAAAAAGCCCTGGCAGAAGTGATACGCAAATCGTACCGCAAATACGCAGGCGACAGCATACCCACCCTCATATTCAAGGCAGAAGGAAGCAAGGGCATCTCTGCACGGCTATCAGGCACACGCGAAAACATCGTGATTGTTCCCTCCAACGATGAAGCCTTCGTCACCGACCTTATTAACAAGCTAAATACACTTTCAGCAGATTATCAAATAAAACTTGCAGGACTGGAAAGCTGGATGGCCTATGATTATCTCGACCCCTTGTTTCGTCAGAAACTTGCCCTCACCATTCCGGCCAATACCTTCATCAATTACAAAGATCCGGCAACAAAAAAATTCATCAGACAATACCGTGATGCATATAAAACCGAGCCTTCGCGCTTTTCATTTACCGGCTACGATGCGGGCATCAACTTTCTTCAAAGCTGGATGCGTTACGGCAAAGGCATGGGCAAAGAACTGGAGGGCAAAAGCATCAATGGACTGCAAAGCCGCATAAAATTCGAGAAAACAGGTCCGGAAGCAGGTTATGAAAACCATGGTGTCATGATATTGCGTTACGAGCAATTGGAGCTGGTATTAAAGAATCCATGACAAAAGAAGCCATAGCCGAGAGATTTCGCGATTTGCAAGACGACATTTGCCGCGGCCTGGAACAAGCCGACGGATTATCCAAATTTCAGGAAGATCTGTGGACAAGAGAAGGAGGCGGCGGAGGCAGAACCCGCGTGATCAGCAACGGAAACATCTTCGAAAAAGGCGGCGTGAACTTCTCTGCCGTATCCGGCAATACACCACCCCAAATGGCATCAGAAAACCTCGGCGCACATTTCTTCGCAACGGGAGTCAGCATTGTCATTCACCCCAAAAACCCAATGGTGCCCATCATACACATGAACGTCAGATATTTCGAAACTGATGGAGGGGTATTCTGGTTTGGAGGTGGAATAGACCTCACCCCTATTTATGTGATAGACGATGATGCACGTAGTTTTCATCAAACACTTAAAGCAACCTGCGACAGGCATCACCCCGGTTATTACACAAAATTCAAGACCTGGGCCGACAACTATTTCTATCTTACACACAGAAATGAAACCAGAGGCATAGGAGGCATTTTTTTTGACCACCTGGGCAAGAACGGGGAAGCGGCCGATGCAGCTCTGGCCTTCACTTTCGATGTTGGTGAAACCTTCCTTAAAGCTTATCTCCCGATTGTAGAAAAGAGAAAATCCACTCCCTTCGGAGAACCGGAAAAACACTGGCAATCATTGCGCCGCGGACGTTACGTGGAGTTTAACCTCATTCACGACAGGGGCACACGCTTCGGCCTTGAAACGAACGGACGAACAGAAAGCATTCTGATGAGCCTGCCTCCGCTTGCATCATGGGAATACAGAAATGAACCTGCTGAGGGGAGTGCAGAAGCACATACCCTATCAAAATTGAAAAAAGGCATTGACTGGCTCTAAGGTTCAGGGCTGTTGATAAAAGGGTAGTATTCCTCTTGCCAACAGCAGGATTTTTTTGCGTTGAAACAGAGAACAACAGCAAGCCTAATTTGTATAAATTTACAACCCAAATTCTTCAAGAT
>JBIIMV010000084.1:0-5860 GCA_044337805.1 Bacteroidia bacterium | reverse complement strand
GGCTTTAAATGCCCAATACCCGTCCCGGAAGATATATCAATGTGCATTTGATGGGGTTTGGCTCCGAAACTACGAAAGCACTTTGCTTTGACAAGTGCTGACTTCATATTCCATAGTCAGGCTTTACGCAAATGAAAGAATTTGCAATCTGGCCCAATGGATATTCAAAAGCCCGAATCATCAGTAAGGTCATAAGGATGTGCCGGAAGTCAGGTAAGTTCAATCACACAAGGAGCATATAGCGGAAGATGGTCATGTTTCACATATTTACAATATTGAAAAGGGGCGCTCCTGAAGCACAGACCATCATTATTTCTTAATTTTCGGCAATGAATACAGAAAAGGTGATGCAAGATCTACAGGCTGGCAACCTGCGCAGTCTGGCCCGTTGTATTTCCATCGTTGAAAATGATTTACCGGGTTCCGAAGAGTTACTGCGTGCCCTGCGTCCCTCAAAAGTTCCAGTTATCGGCATAACAGGCCCTCCGGGTGCGGGAAAAAGCAGTCTGGTGAATGAACTCCTGATAAGGCTGACTGCCTCAGGAAAAAAAATCGGTGTCATTGCCGTTGATCCCACTTCTCCCTTTCACAGAGGCTCATTGCTTGGCGACAGAATCAGAATGAGCGAGCATTTTAACAACCCTTCTGTCTTTATCAGGTCACTGGCTACCCGCGGTTCGCTCGGCGGACTATCTTCCCGTATTCTTGAAATTTCCGATGTGATGAGGGCTGCTGCCTTCGACCTGCTGATAATAGAAACTGTTGGGGTAGGACAATCTGAAGTTGAAATCGCAGGACTCGCCGATGTCACCATACTGGTATTAGTGCCGGAAGCAGGAGATGAAATTCAGCAGATAAAATCAGGCATCATGGAAATCGGAGATTTATTCGTGGTAAATAAAGCAGACCGTCCGGGAGCAGACCGCTTTATTAAATCTCTTTTCGACTCCATGCGCGATGATCCGCACCAGAAGCGCGACATCATAAAAACAGTAGCCACAACAGGAGAAGGCGTAGACGTGTTGCTTGAAAAAGTAATGAACATAAAAGCTGGAAATGATGAACCAAAACATTTATGGCTGCTGACGGAAAAAGCCTGGCACCTGATTCAAAACAGAAAAATGCAGGGAATCAGTAAAACCCTGATTGAGGCAGACATCAAAGAAAAAAAATCTTTGAATATGACGTTTAATCTTTACCAATACATTGAGAAATGGCTATGAAAAAGACAGCTATGCTGATTGCACTTATGTGCACTTCATGGTTTGCATGCAAGCAAAAAACGACAACTCAAATTTCTTCCGTTGAGACTACTGACAGCACAAAAAGTGGGCCTGCCGCGCCATTATTGTTTTCCTGTTCTGAAGATTCATCAGTAAAATATTTGCTCTACGCACCGGGAAAAAGCAAGGAGTCACTCCCGCTTATCCTGTTCTTCGATCCTTCAGGTAATGCTGCGGCACCGACAATAAAATATAAGGAGATTGCTGATAAGTTGAATGTGATAATCGTGGGTAGTATGAATTCCAGAAACGGACAGACGGTGGGGCAAAGTGTATATTTTGGAAAAACAATTTTGAAGGATGTCATTAGCAAAAATAATATTGATAAAGACAGGATTTTTGTGGCCGGATTTTCGGGTGGTGCCCGCGTTGCAACACGACTGGCTGAAATGAATCCGGAAATAAAAGGTGTTATTGGAAACTCTGCAGGCTTCGAAAAAACTCAGGGATACTACCCCTCCTTTGGATTCGTAGGCTTGGGCGGATCAGCCGACATGAACATGCTTGAACTTGTTAATCTCCATAAATACCTGAAAGGCTCCAATACCCCGCATATGCTGATGATGTTCGATGGAATTCATGAATGGGCACCCTTAACAGAAATGAAAAAAGCCATCATTTGGCTGCTTTGTTTGACAAAGTCGAAAAACGCAGAACAATATCTCAGCTCCATGCAGGCCGAAATAAGCAGTCGTGCCGACAGCCTTGAAAAACAAGGTCGTCTTTTGGAAGCAGCCACTGAATGGGAAACCCTGGTAGGTTGCAGTAAATTTCTACAAAAGGAAAATAACCTCGCTATTGCTAACTACGAAAGAATTCAGAAACTTCCTGCCTTTGCAGGTATACAAAAAGAAATGGGTACCATTTGGGATAGAGAACTGACTGAGCAAAATCGACTGTTAAACGGATTTGGAAAATGGCCTTTTGAAAAATGGACCGAAGAAACCGAGGCATTGAAAAATGCTTCGCAGGAAAAGACTCAGATGGGATTTATGAATAAACGAATTCTGGGCTTTTTAAGTCTGGCATGCCTCAGCAATACAAATAAAGGGTTCGCACAGAACGATACCGCGATAAGTGGATATTTCTCGAAATTGTATACCATAGTGGACCCTGAAAATTCAGAAGCCTGGTTTCAAAGATCCATCCACCTGGCAAGAAATAAACATACCATTGAGGCTAGAATTGCGCTGGCCACGGCTCAAAGCAAAGGCTTTAATGACCAGGTACGCGTGGCGGCTCAACCGGAGCTCATGAAGGCTGTTACGCAACAATAACACATTCATTCAGGCTGCTGAATCAATGTAAATTCATGGTGGCATAGAAAATCCCGACGATGCTAAAGCTCAACTCAATCGTTCTCGATATCGCTTATTTAATAGGGCCGACAAAAAAATACAACCTACGATTATCAAGGTGCCGGCATAAAAACCGGCTGTCATCGCCTCTTTGGCACCGAAAATTATTCGCGCAAGTATGATGGTATAAACAGGCTCAAGGTTAATGGCCAGGACCATAGTATAGGGACTAATGGCTTTCATCACCTTAAGGCTGGATACAAAAGTGAAGGTTGTGCATACGATGCCAAGAATGAGCAGATAAATCCAATCACTCATTGAAACTTCTACACTGATAAATCCCTTATCGCCGGAAATAAGAAAAAACAAACCCAGAAATAGCCACCCTCCTGCCAACTCGTAAAATGTCATCTGATACGGATCTCTTCCCTTGGTCAATAGTCCGTTAAAAACCGGAAATACAGCAGCAAGAAAGGCCGATATCAATCCATACATCATCGACTCTCCAAAGCTGTCGTCAATGCGAAAAATAAAATAGAGCGCAACGGTAATCAGCATGCCAATAAATACTTCATGCCATCTGATGCTTCGCCTGAAAAAAAAAGGCTCAAGAAGCGCAGTAAAAATGGTGGATGCCGATAAACAAACAACGGCAACAGACACTGATCCTGCCTTTATACTCTTGTAAAAATAAACCCAGTGCATGGCAATAACGAAACCTACCAACACATAATTTCTCAAATCGCTCACCTTCACCCTGAAAGAAAATCCTTTGATTAACATGTAGCAGAGTATGCCGGCTACTGCAATAGCCATCCTGTACCAAACAAGCGACTCTGCCGGCAGGGAAATCAATTTGCCGAGAATGCCGGTGAAGCCAAACAGAAATACAGTGAAATGTAAGAGAAGATAATCCTTTCTAACTGCTTCCAATGTAAAGTCTACAATTTTACAATTTTGAATTCAGTGCGCCTGTTTTGCTGATGCTCAACATCCGTGCACTTCACTCCATCCTTGCACTTATTAACAAGCTGACTCTCCCCATATCCCTTACCGCTAATCCGACCTTTGACAATGCCCTTGCTGACGATGTAATCTGCGGTGCTTTTTGCTCTTTTATCTGAAAGACTGAGATTTGCTTTTGAAGCACCCTTGCTATCGGTATGACTACCAACTTCGATGCTGAGTGATGGGTTATCATTCATCGCTTTTACTATTTTATCTAGTTCGATGGCAGCGTCGGTTCTGATATTCCATTTTCCTGAATCAAAATAGATAGGATTTAAGTCAACGATTTTTCCGATATCGACGCCAACCTTCAATTCATCAAGCGACAATTCAGCTTGCTTATTCATATCAATTTCACCGCTTCTTTCAAGCTTTTGCTGAAACAAGATCTCACGTGTCAGGTATCCCTCTTTTTCAAGTTTGATGCTTAACATCAATGTCTGATTTAAAGTAGCATTTTCAAGAAGCTTGCTGAATAATCCCGTGCCATCTGTTGAGCCGGAAAAAATGTTTGTTCCCGAGCCAACATCTTTAATAATCACTTTCACATTATCCAATGGCCTTGCGGATGCAGCATCCTTTACAAGTCCTCTAAGAGAAAAACCCCGATTCCTGAACATTGGCAAATCGAGGCTTAACTCATTCCCGCTCATCCCTGAAGTTTCAACCTTGACTGTTTGTTCAAAATAATCCTGCAATGAACCAATAATTTCATATTTCTTATCTTTTTCGATACTCACAAGTACAACTCCGCTGCTATCTGTAACAAATTCTTTCTTGATGGTGTTTTTGTCATCTCTGAAGGTTATACTCACCTTCTTTAATGCTTGTCTGCTTTCTTCGTCTATCACTTTTATGCGAAGTCTGTATGGAGGTTTGGTGTTTCTGAATCGATAGATATCATCACCTCCCATTCCACCGGGCCTGTTTGAAGAAAAATATCCTGTCCTCTTGTCCGCATCATATATAAGTGAGAAATCATCAAAGCGAGAATTAACCGGATAGCTCATGCCGTTAACATTCTTGAGCTGATCTCCTGAAATCTCCCCATAATAAATATCAAGGCCTCCAAGACCGGGACGGCCGGTTGACGAAAAGTAGAGGAGACTATCCTTTGAAACGAAAGGAAAAACCTCATTGCCCTCGGTATTAACAGATATGCCTAGATTCACCGGGTCGGTCCACCGTCCACTGATATTTCTGGTCACATAAATATCCATACCCCCAAATCCGCCCTGCATATCGCTTGCAAAATACATGGTGTTGCCATCGCTGGTAAAGGCAGGATGACAGGAAGAATGCTCTGTGGAATTTAATTGAAACGGCTTGATGAGTTTCCAGTCATGTGCTTTGTCTGACGAAATAAAAATTTGTTGATGGCTGACTTTATTCTTGCCCCTTGTTTCTTTCATTCCATTAAAGGAACTTCTTGTAAACGCAATTTGGTTTTGACCCTTATTTAAGCTTGGAGCAGACTCATGGAAGGAAGTATTTATGTATTTACTGATCGCTTCAGGGGGAAAATATAAAGAGTCGTTTGTGCCGGCAAACCGACAATAATACAAATCGTAGAAAGCAGTTCCTGTCCACGGGGAAACCGATTTATGTGGCAATTCAGCAATTCCGTTTGAAGAGAAAAGGATGCCATCTTTATAATATTGTGGAGAAAACTCATCTCCACGGGTATTCTTACCAAAAGGAATAAGCTGATAGTATGCAGAGTCTGACAGAATGCTTTGCCTCATATCGAATGATTTGAGCCTTCGTTCTCCGCGCTTATCCATATTGGCAGTCGTCTTGAATTTCACGTAATACTCCCTGGCTTCGTCTGACTTTCCATTCATCTCGAGCGCAGTGGCATAATTGAGAAAGTCTTCTGCATCGGCATCAGCAAGCACCACAATACGTGAATACCACTTCTCCATATTGACAGGGTCGTTCAGCTTTACATAACATCTACCTAAGGCATGCATCGATTTACCATCGCCGGGTTTCTCTTTCATGATGGTTTCATAAAGTGCCGCTGCTTCTTTATAAGCCATCTGCTTATAAAGAGCATCAGCTCTCTTTGCAGTTATCTTATTCAAAAACTTCTGCGCATGGCAGGGATGAACAACCGCCATAACAATAACCAAATGTGTCAGTAATAATCTCAGTGGTAATATTGTGCTTCTCATCAGAATAATCTTGGTGAGGTGAGTCTCTGTTTATTGAAACCAAATCGGTATTGCAATATCAACTCATGTGATCCGGAATTGTAACGCGCCAGTC
>JBIIMV010000082.1:0-5867 GCA_044337805.1 Bacteroidia bacterium | reverse complement strand
CTGTTCACTGCCTATCGCGGGCTAACAGGTGAATACGTGCTTCACAAGAAAATTGCCAAAATAACCTGGCCCATCTGGTTTTATGTAGCAGTAACAGGTCCTTGGGTATACAGCATGATATCTCCGTATTATGAATAGGGCATGAGACTTATATGAATTTTGCTGAAATGAAAAACAAAGTGGTTTTATTGGCTTGTTTGCTTGTTCTTCTGCCGGTACTGCTTGAAACAGGAGACTTGTTGGCACAGGGTTGTGTTCAATGCCGTATGGCACCTGAATCAAACATGAAAGGAGGAGGGAGCGTCGGGAAAAACCTCAATACAGGCATTCTTTACATGATGGCAATTCCCTATATCCTGATTATGGCTTTAGGCATTTATGCCTTTCGAAAGAGAATAAAATCTGAATTGATAAGGCGCGGTATCATTAAGGCTTAGACCCTTTCCCGGCGGGCAGTCCTTCCGGCATTACGATTTTATCTTTAATAATATTCTCAGCAAGCAGTCTGGCCTTTTCGATTTTGGCCGCACTGAGCTTTGCACAGAGCTTTTTTCCTCTGGTAAAATATAATTCTTTGTTTGCCGGCTGGCTTAGTTCCATGTTGGCAGTCCAGATAAGGAACCAGGCACAGGCCGTGATCTCATCAAAAATTTTTGAAGAAGGGTTTTCATAGAGATCGATCAGGGTTTCGATAGCATCCTGTCTGCATAACAACTCCCCGTTATCTGTGAGGCTTGTGCCGGCACCCAGAGACTTTAACAAAACCAGGGCAGAATCCAGAGCGCCACGTTTATTTTTATGAGTGAGAAAAATACGCGACAGCGCAAGTTGACAATGAGCCTGCTTTTGATTTGCGCAGGTTCTAAGCATATGAACGCCGGCGATACTGTCGAAAAAGGCAGAGCGGTTGTTTAACAAGATGGATGCCGCACCGGGGAAGGCAGGAGTATAGCCTCCCCTGGCAGCCCGCAGTAACCACACATCGGTTAGACTGTCGTTTCTTTCGAGGCCGTTTTCACCCCGATAAGCCTGTGAAAGAAAAAAAGCGGCCTGTGGCTCATTTCCCGATTCAGCGGCTTTAATGAGTAAAGGAACAGCCTGCCGGTAAGAGCCACGCTGGATAAGATCCAGTGCCTGTTCAAAAAAATCCTGCTGGGCAATGGCAAGCATTCCCCTAAACAAAAAACAAGTCAGTACAAAGACCCTTAACATGGGTGCAATTTATGGATATTTGACTAGAAAGATACGAGAAGGAAACCAGGTAATTCTTGTTAACATTGTACCAATAAAAATGAGAACAACAGCCATCATTACAGGAGGGAGCAGTGGCATAGGACTGGGCATTGCAAAAGGACTTGCGGCAGCAGGTTACGATCTTGAGCTCATCGGACTGGAAGAAAATGGATCCGGCATTGCTGCAGGTTTAGGCCAGACCTATGGCGTTAGCGTAAATTTTCATCCCACAGACCTCACAGATGCAAATGCCATTGAAGATTTCGCAGCAGGAATTCTAAGAGACCATTGTCCGTATATTTTGGTA
Organism: Bacteroidia bacterium; assembly: GCA_044337805.1. Taxonomy (GTDB): domain Bacteria; phylum Bacteroidota; class Bacteroidia; order UBA4408; family UBA4408; genus JBEGML01. Next base: position 4,327 of record JBIIMV010000082.1, on the reverse strand, counting down.
AACAATGCAGGCATTCAGCATGTCTCAGCCATTGAGGATTTTGCGGTAGAAAAATGGAATGCCATCATTCAGATAAATCTTACGGCAGCGTTTCTGCTTACCAAGGCATTTTTTGCTTCGATGAAAAAGCAAGGCAGTGGGCGCATCATTAACATTGCCTCCGCCCATGGCTTGGTTGCGTCAGAATTCAAGTCGGCCTATGTGGCATCAAAGCACGGCCTGATAGGCTTGAGTAAAGTCACCGCACTGGAGGGGGCGCCTTTTGGAATAACATGCAATACCATTTGTCCGGGCTATGTGCGAACCCCACTGGTTGATACTCAGATCAAAGACCAGGCAAAAACGCATGGCATCAGTGAGCAAGAAGTTATTGAGAAGGTTATGTTGGCCAAGCAGCCGCTAAAGGCATTTATTTCAACCGAAAGTATCGCTGAAATGGTGGTGTTTCTTTGCCGGCCTGAAGCCTCATGCATGACGGGAAGCAATATTTCATTAGATGGGGGCTGGACTGCCCAGTAAGCAGGATGGAAAAGAAAAAAATTGCAATAGCCTTGCAGGGTGGAGGTTCACACGGAGCCTTCACCTGGGGCATTCTGGAGAGGCTGCTGGAAGAAAATCTTCTTGATATCAGAGGCCTTTGCGGTACAAGTGCCGGAGCGATGAATGCCGCCATGGTGGCCTACGGATTGCATACGGGAGGTTCAGAGGGTGCCATCAGGATGCTGGAAAAATTTTGGAGAAAAGTATCCCAGGCCAGTTTATTTAGCCCCATGCAGCCAACATGGTTTGACCATGCCGGCCATCCGGCCGATTTGATGTTTTCTTGGGGATTTCACTGGTTCAATTTCATGACGCAGACATTCTCCCCTTATCAGTTCAATCCTCATGATATCAATCCACTCAGAGATATTCTGCTTGATTTAATTGATTTTGAAGAGCTGAGAAAAAGCGAAACCCGTTTGTTTGTTTGTGCGACGAATGTAAAAACCTGCAAGCCCAAGGTCTTTCAATTACACGAGATGACAGTAAACGCGTTGCTGGCAAGCGCCTGTTTGCCCCAGCTATACAAAGCAGTGGAGGTAAACGGAGCGTATTACTGGGACGGAGGATTCATGGGGAATCCACCCATTTATCCGCTGATCGACCATACCGACTCGAACGACATACTGCTGCTAAAAGTAAATCCGGTTACGATTGAAGAAGTACCGACAACGGTATCAGAAATTCAGGACCGCATCAATGATATCAGCTTTAACTCAAGCCTTATGGCCGAAATGAGGATGGTTTATTTTAAGGAGAAGATTTTTAAGATGGGAATCAATCTCAGGGGTAGGCTAAGGAAGATACACTTCCACGAAATCAGCGCCGACCATGCCATGAAAGATTTTTCACTTGCAAGCAAGTTCAATGCCTCATGGACATTTTTACAGACACTGAGGAACCTCGGGCGGCAATCTGCCAACCAATGGATAGAATCTCATTATAAACAGGTTGATAAAGAATCGAGCATTGACATCAGACGTGTTTTTCTGTAAATGAAACTTAAACATGGCATTATTTAAAAACCAAAAAAATCCGGAGGCAGAGATGTCGTTTCTGGAACATCTCGAGGCACTGCGATGGCATCTGGTGAGATCAGCCATAGTGGTATTGCTTCTGGCAATAGGTTTTTTTGTTTACCGTGAATTTCTGTTCGACAGCGTTTTGCTTGCGCCCAAAATGCCGGATTTCTGGACCTACCGACAGTTCTGTAAACTCTCACACTTTTTAAATCTTGGCGATGCACTATGTTTCGGGCAAAACACATTTGAGCTAATAAATACAGAGCTCTCGGGGCAATTTACCATGCACATGTGGGCCTCTATTGTTGCCGGATTGGTTTGCGGGGCGCCCTATGTATTCTGGGAGCTTTGGCAATTTATCAGACCTGCCTTAAAAAGTAACGAGAAAAATGCTGCATCAGGCACTGTGTTTTATACCACTGTTTTATTCCTGCTCGGAGTGTTGTTCGGATATTACATTATCGTTCCATTGAGTGTTAACTTTCTTGGAACCTATCAGGTGAGTGCAGAGGTGAAGAACATGATACAAATGGATTCTTTCATTTCCACCGTAACAACCATTACACTTGCTTCAGGAATTGTTTTTGAATTGCCGGTGGTAGTATATTTACTTACAAAGATTGGGTTGATGGGTCCTGCCTTTATGAGAACCTATCGCAGGCATGCCGTTGTTGTTATTCTTATTCTTGCAGCCATCATCACTCCATCACCGGATGTTACCTCCCAACTTCTTGTTGCACTTCCGTTGTATTTACTGTATGAAATTTCAATCTTTATTTCAGCTTACGTTCAACGCAAAGAAGAAAAACAATGATGAGCCAAACACCTGAAGAGTTTAATGAATATCGCAGACGCATGAATGAGCGGATTCTGGGAGAAGACAACAAAGTGATTCAGCGCTTTTTCAATCTTGATACCAATGCCTATGCAGAAGGACATTTAAGCACAGTGACCAAAGAACTGATTGGTCTTGCGGCGAGCATGGTACTTAGGTGTGATGATTGTGTCAGATATCATCTGGGAAAGTGCCATGAATTGAAAATCAGTAAGCCACAGGTTCAAGAGTGCTTATCCATTTCGCTGCTGGTTGGCGGCTCAATTGTTATTCCACATCTGAGGAGAGCCTGGGAGTACTGGGATATGCTCGAAGAAGGAAAAGCCCCGGTAAAAGTGTAAATTTACAAAATGGTAGCTCAGGAAATCATCAAAAGACTCAAGCTGCAAACCCATCCTGAAGGAGGGTTTTACAGGGAAATATACCGTGCCCCGCTCAAGATAAAACCCGATGGTTTTGAGACCTCAAGGTCTGCCTGTACCACGATTTACTTTCTGCTACATCCGGGTACTAAGTCAGCCCTTCATTTGATTGATGCTGACGAGCAATGGTTTTTTCTGGAAGGAGATCCCTTTACAATCTTTGAATTGGACGAGAAGCAAGGTGTCTTGAAAGAAACCATTCTTAGCCGGGAAAATCCCTGGCATTTGGTGCCGGCAGGTACCTGGTTTGGCAGCAGGTTCACAGGTACACAATATTCATTATCAGCAGCGGTGGTGGCACCGGGGTTTGACTTCAGTCTGTTTACCCTGGCCTCCAAAAGCAAAATGATACAACGTCACCCAAGACTGATAGATTTTTTTGAAGAAATGTGCGAACTTGATTAATGATTGAATTTTAGTCAATATATTTGACATTATTTCAATCAATCATGAAAGGACGAGGCGCGCAAATTTCAGTTCACAACCAATTCAGGGCTTCAAAATATGAGGCCGAACATGGCTTAGACGACAATAATCCGCAAGAGACTGAGATGAAAATCCAGACCCGGATTATACCTGTAAAAGCCAAAACCATCATCAATCGCGTTAACAGTCCCGATATTCCGGTGCAACACTCCCTGAATCCTTACCAGGGGTGTGAGCATGGTTGTGTGTACTGTTATGCGCGAAACTCACACGAATACTGGGATGGAGGTGCGGGCCTTGAGTTTGAGTCTATGATTATGGCCAAAACCAATGCCCCTGAGCTTTTAAAACAATTCCTTGCACACCCACGCTGGGAAGCCGGCCCCATCATGCTGGCGGGGAACACCGATATTTACCAGCCTGCCGAAAGGGAGCTAAAAATAACACGCTCTTTGTTGGAGATTTTCTCAAATTACCGGCATCCTGTTGAGCTCATCACAAAAAACGCACTGATATTGCGCGACATCGACCTGCTCAGGTCATTGGCGCAAGACGATCTGGTTCATGTGAACATCAGCCTCACCACCACTGATCAAAAATTAAAGTCAGTCATGGAGCCACGCACCTCGGCTGTAAAAAGCATACTCGAGGCCATTGAAAAACTGAGCAAGGAAAACATCCCGGTCAACGTGATGATGGCTCCGGTGATTCCCTCTTTAAATGATATTCATATGCCGGAACTGGCCAGAAGTGCTTCCGATGCCGGGGCTTTGGGTTTTTCTTACCAGGTGGTAAGACTGAACGGACAGGTAGAAACGATTTTCAAGGACTGGATTGCAAAAAAATTCCCTGATAGGGCGGGAAGAGTAATTTCACAAATCAGGCAATTACATGGGGGTAGCGTTTCAGACAGCAGGTTTGGGAGAAGGATGCGGGGAGAAGGTCCCTGGGCAGACACCATAAAGACACAATATCAGATACTGAAGAAAAGATTTTTTGCGGAACGAGGTATGCCCTACCTGAATCTGAGTCTTTTTCAGGACTTCAAACCCGGGCAATTGAGATTGTTCTGAAATCAATTT
>JBIIMV010000081.1:0-5868 GCA_044337805.1 Bacteroidia bacterium | reverse complement strand
AAAAAGACTAAATATCCCCACTTTTGCTATCGTTGATACCAACTCAAACCCCAATCTGGTAGATTTTCCTATCCCCGGAAATGACGATGCTTCCAAATCTGTTGATTTGATTCTTCGTACAGTGACCCAGGCTATCCAGGAAGGTCTTGCAGAACGTAAGGTTGACAAGGATAAAGACGAGGCAGGTGATGAACATGATGAAGATACAGCATCAGCAGATGTTGTGGCTGAAGTCGAGGAGTCAGAAGAAAAGTCTGGCAGAAGAAGAGGTTCAAGATCTTAATCTGAAAAACTATGTCGACCATAACCATTACCGCATCAGACGTTAATAAACTTCGCGCTCAAACAGGCGCTGGAATGATGGACTGTAAAAAGGCCCTCACAGAGGCTGAAGGCGATTTCGAAAAAGCGATTGATATTCTTCGAAAAAAAGGTCAGAAAGTTGCTGCTAATCGTGGCGACCGCTCAGCAACCGAGGGATACGTGATAGCAAAAGTATCCGCTGATCACAAATCAGGAATTATCTTGTCGCTTAATTGTGAAACTGACTTTGTTGCCAAAAACGATGACTTCGTGAAAGTAGCCAATCAGTTTGCTGATTTTGCTTTGGAAAAAATGCCCGCCACAACTGAGGACTTATTGTCTCTCCAAATGAATGGCCGCGCGATTTCAGAAATCATTACTGAGAATATCGGGAAAATTGGTGAGAAAATCGAAATCGGTCGCTTTGCCAATGTCAAGGCAGAAAAGGTTGTAGCATATAACCATCCCGGCAACCGTGTTGCCACTTTGCTTGGTTTTACCAAAAACGCATCTGAGCAAGTCCTGAAGGATGTTGCTATGCAGGTAGCAGCAATGTCGCCGGTTGCAATCGATAAAGATGACGTTGATGCAGAAATGCTCAAAAGAGAAATTGAAATTGGAAAAGAACAAGCAAGAGCAGAAGGTAAGCCGGAAGATATGCTTGAGAAAATTGCACTCGGGAAACTTAATAAGTTTTACAAGGAAGCGACCTTGAACAATCAGGAATTTATCAAGGATAACAAACTATCTGTGCTTCAGTACATGGAATCCGCAGAAAAGGGACTTCGCGTCTCTGCGTTTAGCCGTGTCGCATTGGGTTAACTTTCGCCTCCACTTGAAAATTTTGAGCCGCAATTTGCGGCTCTTTTTTTTGTCTTTTTACTTTATTCCTTTGTTATTGAGTTCAGTCCTTTAATTTTGCTCCCCTCCTTTTTTCGCTTTGATGAAATACAAAAGAATCCTCCTAAAGCTCAGCGGCGAGTCGTTGATGGGAAATAAACAGTTCGGCATCGATAATGAACGCCTTGCCCAATACGCCAGCGAAATAAAACTTGTTGCTGACCGAGGTGTACAGGTGGCTGTCGTCATAGGCGGAGGGAACATTTTTCGTGGAATTCAGGCAGAAGAAGGGGGCATGGATCGTGTTCAGGGAGATTATATGGGAATGATTGCCACGGTAATTAATTCCATGGCATTGCAGAGTGCACTAGAACAAATGAAGGTTCAAACCCGACTGCTCTCGGCTATTAAAATGGAGCAAATTTGCGAGCCTTTCATTCGAAGGAGGGCAGTGCGTCATCTTGAAAAGGGCAGAGTCGTCATTTTTGGGGCCGGAACAGGTAATCCCTATTTTACAACCGATACAGCAGCGTCACTCAGAGCAGTAGAAATTGAGGCTGAAGTTATCCTGAAAGGAACACGCGTTGACGGAATCTATACTGCTGACCCGGAAAAAGACAAAACGGCGTTGAAGTTTGATGCACTAACTTTCGATGAGGCATATTCAAGAGGCCTGAATGTAATGGATCTCACCGCCTTCACACTCTGTAGAGAAAATAACTTGCCGATAATTGTATTCGACATTAATCGTCAGGGAAATCTTCTCAAAATTCTTGATGGTGAAAAATTAGGCACCATCGTAACGGTTTAATTTCCATCTTTGACTTTATGAGTACCGAAAAGATAAAATCGTGCCTGGATCAGGCTGAGGAACAAATGAAAAAAGCTGTTCAGCATCTCGAGAATGAGCTGGTGAAGGTTCGTGCAGGTAAGGCGAATCCGGCAATGCTCGAAAATGTTCAGGTTGATTATTATGGGTCTTTTGTGCCACTGCATAACGTTGGCAGTGTTAGCGCACCTGATGCCAGAACACTTATGGTGCAACCCTGGGAGAAAGCCATGCTAACGCCAATAGAAAAGGCTATTCAGGCTGCTAACCTTGGTTTTAATCCTCAGAACGATGGAACACTCATCCGTATCACAGTTCCGCCTCTAACCGAGGAAAGAAGAAAGGACCTTGTCAAGCGCGCACGCTCGGAGGCAGAAAATTGTAAGGTTACGCTTCGTACCTCCAGACGTGATGCAAATGAAAACCTCAAGAAACTTTCTAAAGAGGGGGTGCCTGAAGATTTTATTAAAAGTGCGGAAACCAAAATTCAAACCTTGACAGACACCTATTCTGCAAAGGTTGATAAGGTAATTGAAATAAAAGAGAAGGAAATAATGACCGTTTAATGGATTTTGTCCTAGGTCGGAAATAACTCCATCCAGGCTGGACAATGGTCAGAATGTACTGCCCACGGATCGAGTCCTGCCGTTTTTATTCTCTCTTTCAAACTATTGGTGGTTAGAACATAGTCGATGCGCCAGCCAAGGTTCTTATCCCTTGATCTGGCCCTGAAACTCCACCATGAATAGTGGCCCGGTGCCTGATTCAACATCCTGAATGAATCTGTAAACCCGAGGTCAAGGAACTCATCAAACCAGGCTCTCTCTTCCGGTAAAAATCCGGATGTCTTTTGATTGCTTTTCGGATTATGGATGTCTATGGGTTTGTTGCATATGTTAAAATCTCCGCATAGAATCAAATGCTCACGCTTTTGTTTTAATTGAGAAATAAATTCCTGAAAGTCTGTTAGCCATCTCATTTTGAAGTCCTGCCTGTCTTCTCCGCTGCTGCCTGATGGGGCGTAGACGCTTGCCACGGAAATATCGCCAAAATCGGCACGCAAAAATCTTCCTTCGCGGTCGTATGCAGAAATGCCACATCCCTCAACCAAATTGTCAGGTTTTGACTTCGATAAAATTGCTACCCCACTATAACCTTTTTTTTCTGCAGGATACCAAAAGCAGTGGTAGCCCATTGCCTTGAATATACCTTCGTCAATCTGATCGGCGTGGGCCTTAATTTCTTGCAGGCAGATAACATCAGGGGCTGCCTTTACAAGGTAGTCCGTCAGACCCTTACTAAGTGCCGAGCGAATACCGTTTACGTTGTAGCTGAGAATTTTCACGAAGCCAAATTTACCTTGGCGTCCATTGAAAGGCAAAACTTTGTGATGCAATGCCTATTTTTTTTACCTCGCCGGTTGTTGAGAATGTCTGGGCAATCTTTAAATCAAATCCGCTTATTCGATTAATGAAGCCAAGACCTTTGCTGGCAATTGACACACCGAGTCCGGGTACATTATCAGGTGCATTGATTCTCTCCAGTGCAGTGGTGTCTTCAGCCGCAAGCCACCGGGTAGTTGAACTATAAATGCTTCGATACCAGGCTTCATGATTTACTTTTTGGTCACCGAAATAGTCTCCGGCTTTAATATCAACTCCCTCGGGAATGTATTCCTGAATTTCCCTCTTTTCTTCAACTAATGCCAGACGGAAAATATTGTTTTCAGGGATCTCAGTAAATCCGAGTGGGGTAACCGGTATTGTTTGCCTTATCGCCTTTGCCGGCATACCATCCGACTCCGGGGAGAGAGCCAGCATTTTGGCTTCTTTATGGGTTTTTGGTGCTTGCTTTTGTATGATGGCTTCAGGGGCCTTGTCGGCAGTGGCTTTCATAGCTGCAACCGGGTTGATTTTCACGCTTTGGGACTGATTGGAGTTATTGAAAAGAAAAAAAACTGTCGTTATAATCATGACAAGTAATGCTGCAATCCTAAGCAAGATTTTACTTCCGGGAAAAGCAATGACATTGCCTTCTGCTTTTGGCTTTTTATATAGAGTAGTCTTATCCGGAAACTGATCTTCTACATCGGGACTAATTTTAGTTAATTCGAAAAGAGCAGCTTCTTTATTGAGGCTTTCGTGGGTTTGAATCATTTCGGTGATGAAACGCTGTTCTTCCACAGTTAGGTTGCCTTCGAGTCGGTCAATCAACCATTCATCCCATGTTTTTTCTGCTGATGACGGGGAAATATGCTGTTTTAGAAAGTCAAAGTTTGGACCCAATTGTTCGGTTAAGGGGAAGTCTTTTTCAAGCAGATGGTCAAGATCCTCTCTTAAATCAGGGTGCTGGTTGATAAAACTCCAGAATGCAAACTCTTGGTCACTACTGAGATTTCCCTCCATAAATTCAGCGAGGAAAACGGCATAGTTATCACGGGTTATGTTTGTTGATTCTCTTTTCACAGCACTAAATCCATTTTGCCGATAAAAAGCTTCATTGCAGTCCTTGCACGATAGATGTAAACTTTTACCTGCGCATCGCTCAGGCCGGTAATACCTCCGATTTCTTCGTAAGAATAGCCTTCATAATCTCTGAGCATTACCACTGTTCGCTGGATTTCAGGAAGCCTCATCAGGGCCGATTCCACAACTTCTTTTAACCCGCTTTTGTTCGGTTGCTGAATACCTTCATTGCCGTTCCACTCCTCAACCAATTCAGTCCTCTTTTCTTTCCTTATTACGTCAATCATGGAGTGGTATGCAGTGGTGAAGAGATAGCTTTTAGCCTTTTCAAAATTTACGTTATCCACTTTTTCCCATAACTTAACAAATGTGTCCTGTACAATATCCTTAGCTCTTTCTCTGTCTCTTAGATTTTTGGAAATAAACCTGAACAAGCCGTCAGCATAGCTGTCTACACATCGGTTATATTGTGCTACTGTCATCCTGAGGGTTTCGGATTTCAGTCTTAGGACGCCCGGGGTATCCGGGAAGTTACAGGCGCCATGGATTTATTTTATTTTTCTCTTTTTGGCTTCCAGTGCCTTGGATCTTTTGGCTAAAACTCTGGTGATACGTTCGGCCTCTTCTGTTATGCGGGTTACTGACTCCAGCAGGCTGTCTTGCCCCGGAACGGCAGGTTCCGGAATCTGATTGCTGATGTAGTTTACAAACTTCCATATCTCCAGTACTTCTGAAACAGGTAATTCATAAGGTTCATAAACCGGATTGAGTGATCTGAGCAGGAAGTTTTTTCGAAGCTTTATCTGGTTGAATACAATTTTAAATACAATACCCTCGTCTCTAGTGAGCACAATATATGCCCCTCCATCTTTTACCTCATGCCAGTCTGAAACATATTCACCTATTACATAAGATTTGTCGGGTATGGGCAACATCGAGTCTCCGCTAATCTGAAAGGTGCGGTATTTCCTGTCTGCTGAAAGAAATGGTAATTGAAAGGTTGGGAGTGTTCGAATGTATTCCGGATCGTGATACCCTGCTGTATATCCTGCCCTTGCGCGCTGTGGAACCAGTTCTATGTTTTCGTTGTTATAGGCGTCTACTGTAGTTGCTAAAACCCTAAGTTTTGATCCTCTTATATATCCTTCTCCATCGGCTTCAAGATCTTTTAGCTGTTGTTCAGCCAATTCGCTGAGGTTGATGCCTAAAAGGGCATCTGTCGAAATTTTGAAATGCCTTGAGAAATCAATCAGGGTTTTTAATCCGGGTTCTGCATAGGCATTCTCGTAATTATTTACGGTGCTTCGTGAGATCCCTAGTTCCTGGGCAATCTCTTCCTGTGAGAGTTTTTGTCGCTTTCTTAGATGCTGGATGTTTTGTGCAAAGTATGTCATGACAGAAAAAAGGTCATGCTTATTGACCTTATTTCTG
>JBIIMV010000080.1:0-5902 GCA_044337805.1 Bacteroidia bacterium | reverse complement strand
GTGTCGTACAGTTGTTTTATTGAGATTCTTTCTCCCACGGCCACATTGAAAATGGGTTCTGTATGATGGCTGTAAGGTGCAAATAGCGCTTTGATATTTGCCTGAACGGCATTTTCTACAAAAGTGAAGTCTCTTGTATGATTTCCGTCTCCGTTAATAAAGGCATCCTGATTTTTTAACAGGGCTTCCATAAAGAGCGGAATCGCAGCTGCATAAGGGCCCGATGGATTCTGTCTGGGACCAAAAATATTGAAATACCTGAGCCCAATTATTTCCATTCCATAGGTGCGCGAAAAGACCCCGGCGTACAGTTCATTGACCAGTTTACTCACGGCATAAGGGGATAGTGGTCTTCCGATGTGATCTTCTTGTTTAGGCAATGATTGACTGTCTCCGTAAACGGATGAGCTGCTGGCGTATACAATTCTTTTGATGCCTGCATCCTTCGAAGCAACCAACACATTCAGGAATCCGCATACATTGGTGTTGTTGGTCGATACCGGGTCTTTTACTGACCGAGGAACACTTCCCAAGGCTGCCTGATGTATCACGTAATGCATGTCTTTTACTGCTAACCTGCAATCCTCGATATGGCAGATATTCCCCTCAATGAGTTCAAACGAAGGATGTGCTTTGAAAGCGCTAATGTTTTCTGCGAATCCCGTTGAGAAATTATCGAGAACTCTCACTTTACCGGCTCCCCATTTCAGTAGGTATTCAACGATGTTAGAGCCTATGAATCCTGCTCCTCCGGTAACGAGGAAGTTCAGATTTTTTATTTCCCGGCTGTGGAATGCCTGCTGGTACATGAATTATCTGTTCAGATACTGAGATTCGTAATATTTGAGATATGCTCCTGAAGTTACCTCATTGAGCCATATTTCGTTGGCAAGATACCATTCTACGGTTTTTTCTAATCCTGTGGCAAAGTCAAGGCTAGGCTTCCATCCCAGCTCTTTTTCTAAAAATGAGGCATCAATAGCATAGCGCAGGTCATGCCCTGCACGATCTTTTACAAAGGTGATGAGTCCTGCTGAGGTGCCCTCGGTGCGACCAAGTTTTTGGTCCATAATCGTGCACAATAACTTAACAAGATCAATATTTTTCCATTCGTTATGCCCACCTATATTGTATGTGGAGCCATTTTTCCCCAGGTGAAAGATCTGATCAATGGCGCGGGCATGATCTTCTACCCATAGCCAGTCTCTCACATTCTCTCCCTTTCCATACACTGGCACAGGTTTCATGTTTTTGATATGGTGTATGGCAAGTGGAATAAGCTTCTCAGGAAATTGAAAAGACCCGTAATTGTTCGAACAATTTGAAATCACCACAGGCATACCGTAGGTGTCGTGCCAGGCTCTTACAAAATGGTCAGAGGAGGCCTTCGATGCTGAGTAAGGACTATGCGGATCATAGGGCGTATCTTCCCTGAATAATCCGCTCTCCCCAAGTGTTCCGTAAACCTCATCTGTAGAAATATGATAAAACCTTTTATCCTCAGCAGGCTCAGTAAGACTGCACTTCCATGCATTCCTTGCAACGCTCAAAAGGTTTACTGTTCCCAGAACATTGGTTTTCACAAATTCAAGCGGATTAGAAATGCTGCGGTCTACATGCGATTCAGCCGCCAGGTGAATGACTCCGTCGAAATGATGTTCTGAAAATAGTTTTTGAAGAAGTTCGGTATCATTGATATCGCCTTTTACAAAGCTATAGTTCGCTTTGTTTTCAAGGTCCTGTAAATTATTAAGGTTGCCTGCATAGGTAAGTTTGTCAAGATTTACTATGCGGCTTTGAGGATATTTATTTACCAGGAGTCTCACAACATGGCTGCCGATGAAGCCGGCGCCACCGGTAACGAGAATGCTCTGAAATTTCATTTGTGTCATTGTTGTCGTGCGTTTAAGTTCTGTTCCCATTTCCATGCGGAACTTAGCATTTCTTCAAGGTTTTTTTCTGCCTGCCACCCAAGTTCCTGATTGGCAAGTCGTGTATCTGCAAATATTTTCTCAACATCGCCCTCGCGTCTTGAGACAATACGGTGAGGAACTTTTACCATATTGACCTTTTGAAATGTCTCTATGGTTTCCAGCACCGAATAGCCTCTTCCGGTTCCCAGGTTAAATACTTCTAGGGGCTTTTTCGATTTTTCCTCGATAAGTCTGTTGATGGCAACAACATGTGCTTTCGCAATGTCGCTGACATGGATGAAGTCTCTGATGCAGCTCCCATCGGGTGTGTCATAGTCGTTGCCGAATACCAGCAGCTCTTCTCTTTTCCCTATGGCGGCTTGTGTGATCATGGGCACCAGGTTGTTTGGTTTCCCGCTGGGTAGTTCCCCTATGAGGCCACTTTCATGCGCCCCTATTGGATTGAAATATCGCAGTGAAATTATTTTTTCTTTTCCGCTGTGGCTGAGATCGCGCAGGATCTGTTCGCTTATGGCTTTTGTCTGTCCGTAGGGTGACTCCGGGGTTTTCTGAGGGGCATTTTCATCAACCGGCAGTTGCTCAGGTTGTCCGTAAACAGTGCATGAGGATGAGAATACCAGATTTTTACAACCTGATGTATGCATGCCTTGCAAGAGGTTAATCAGGGAGAAAAGGTTGTTGTGATAATATTTTAAGGGCTGTTCTACAGATTCGCCAACTGCCTTAAAGGCCGCAAAATGTATGATGGCATCGGGTGCAGGATTTTGTGAGAACCATTCTAGTGTTAGATCCCTGTTACATAAATCAAGCTTCTCAAATCCGCAGGCTTTACCGCATATTGCCGAAATGGCCTCTAACACCTCATGTGAGGAATTGCTCAGGTTATCCAGCACCATGACCCTGTAGTCTGCTTCCAGCAACTCTACCACGGTATGTGAACCGATATATCCTGTTCCGCCTGTAACCAGCACAAGTGGTTGCCGTTTGCCCTGATACGTCATCGGGCGTAAAGATATGCCTTATTGCCTTTTTTTTCTGAAAAACTCTGTGATTAGGGTTGAGCACTCCTGCTCAAGAATTCCATTTATCACCAAAGTCTTCGGATGAAGCATATCTCTTCCCCACAGGGAATAGCCTTTTTTGGGATCTGAGGCCCCGATGATCAGTCGTGCAGGCCTCGCCCAGCCTATGGCTCCCGCGCACATAAGGCATGGCTCAAGACTCACGTAGAGGGAGCATTCCGTAAGGTACTTTCCGCCCAAATAATGGCTAGCTGCCGTAATTGCTTGCATTTCGGCATGTGCGGTAACATCGTTTAGTTTTTCCGTCAGGTTATGGCCACGTCCAATGATCTTTCCGTTCCAGACAACGATGGCTCCAACCGGCACCTCGTCTTCTTGTATCGCTTTATGCGCTTCACGCAGCGCCTCCTTCATCATGCTGAGATCCTGCGCTGCTTGTTCATTCTCGGGGTTCATAAGTGGTGAATGCAAAAAAAAACGGGAGCATAAGGCTCCCGTTTTTCTGTAGATGAATCCGATTATTCTTCAGACTTAACAAGTTTTTGTCTGTTCACATTTCCGAATGAATCAGCAACTTCAAGGATGTAAACACCCTTGTTGAGAGAAGCACCAAGGTAGTATTGGCTGGCCCCATTGATTCTTTCTTCTGCCACCAGCTTACCACCTAAATCAAAAATTCTGATTTGAAGGTTTTCTGACCGGCCATTGAATTGAAGCAGTGTTTGTCCCTGGAAGGGGTTCGGCATCATAGTAACTTCGAAGGCAGGGTTGAGCAGGCCTTCTTCGCCCGGCATCAATTCCAAATCTTCAGCAGTGGTTCCAAAGCGTGAGCCGGGAACGAAGCCTACGTTACAGATAGCACCGGGGTTACCGGTAACACCTCCAATAACCACTTTTACGCGGCACTGGTATACTTGCAGCGAGCTTAAAGCAGGAACAACCTGGTTGAAGTAGCATATTCTGGTCGGAGCGGTTCTGGTTCCAACAACGTTTCCATTCTGAAGGAATTCAAAAATGTAAGAACTTGCACCGGTAACAGCAACTGCAGCGCATCCTCCGGTACTTAGGCTATAATTCAAACGGCCGCAGTTGGCTGCAACAAGCTGGGTGGTAGGTACACCGCTCACACTTGGGTCAGCAATAATCGTAATGTTACATGCAGGACCATAGGTTCCTTGAAGTGCGCCGATATATGCTCTTACTCTTACTGAATAGGTGTTGCTCCAGTTGAGTGCAGGATTCAAAGAACCAAGGTTACACTGGAGAGAAGTTTGCAGTTTGGTGCTAACCACTGTGGAGCCTTGAGAAAACTGGAATTCGTACTGAGTTGCACCTGTTACAGGGTTAGCCTGAATGATAGAGGTAAGTGAAAGAGAAGTACTTCCACAGTCAAGGGAGCGAAGCTGAGTAGTGGGTACAGTGCTGTTCGGGTCAGGAATGGTGCCGATGATACAGGCTGCTCCGAAAGGACCGGGGATGGTGCCGGTAAAGGCACGAACACGAACGCTGTATTGGGTATTCCACTGAATAGCAGGACTAACGCTTGACAGAGCGAGTGTTCTGGTTGCGTTTGATACAGTTGCAAGGACAGTGGTTCCTGCAGCATTGCTGAATTCGAACTGGTATTGGGTGGCACCGGAAACCAGGTCAGCGATAATGGAACTTGAAAGGTTAAAAGCAAGGTAACCGCAATCCTGGACACGCAGTTGCGTTGCAGGAACACAGCTGATTTCATTTACACTGGTGGAATTGGAGCTGGAACATCCGTTTGAACCGGTAACAGTAACAGAATAATTTCCGCCTGCAGTGATGACAGTTGTGGAAGTGGTTGCGCCGTTAGACCATGAATAGGTTGCACCGGGCTGGCTTGAAACGCTGAGTGTTAAAGAGGCACCGGAACAAAGCGGACTTGAACCATTGCTGTTGGTGATGGAAGCATCGGGGGGTGAGAGAATGGAAACCTCTGCAAAGGCTTCTGCGGTGCAGCCATCAGCATTTGATACTGTAACAGAATAATTGTTGGTGCTAGTGACAGTTATGGTTTGTGTTGTTTCTCCTGTTGACCAAATGTAGGTTACAGGGTCAACATAAGAGCCGGCATCGAGGTCTACTGTTCCACCGCAGACGCTGTAAGGACCTCCAAGATTCGGGGTTGCCGGGGTAGTGGATTGGAGAACTTCAAAAGATCCTTCACCGGAACAACCGTTAGAATCGATGTAAAGTACGGTATATGTTCCGGGTGAGGAGACACTTATGTCAGCACTTGTTTCTCCGGTATTCCAACTGATATCAGTGGTTTGGTCGCTGCTGAGTGTAATGGTGGAACCTGTACAGAGTGGTCCGCTGGCAGTAATCTGAGGCCTGTCTGGGTTAGGAAATACGATAACATCCAACAGTGATGAGTTGGCAGAACATCCGTTAATATTCGTAACCTTAACGAAAACCCCTGAATCAGTTTGAGAAATATTGATGCTTTGGGTGGTGTCACCTGTTGACCATAAGTAAGACGCACCGGGGGTTGAGGTAAGATCAACAGATCCACCCTCACAAAAGGCAATAGGACCCGCTGCAGAAACAACAGGCACTGGATTGTCATTCACCTGCAGTGGAGTAAAAAATGAAGATGCTACCGGGTCTGTACTTGCTACATAAATCTGGTAGTTTGCTGAGGCCAGGAAATTGCCAGGAACGGTTACGGAGATAGATCCGCTGTTCACTGCGGGGATTGAACCGATTGCTTGTGGGTTTTGACCAAAATTTCCAGTAGAGTCTGAGATGTAAACAACAAAGAAATTACCCGGGTTGAAGGTCCCGGTGGCATCGTAGTCTAGCTGGAAGCTTACTCCGGCACATACAGTCCCTGAAGGGCTGTTAGTAATGAAGATAGAATTTCCGGAGGGTGGGGGCGGGCCTTGAGCCTTTACGAAACCCAACATGGAGCTGAGA
>JBIIMV010000001.1:0-20907 GCA_044337805.1 Bacteroidia bacterium | reverse complement strand
TGGGTTACGTCCGCTATTTTAACAACAATGTAGGCATTTTCGCTGAATTCGCCGCAGGCAGTCCCCATTTTTTCAGCGCAGGATTAAAAATCAGAAAATGAAAAAAATCTTACTGCTGTATTTCGCTTTTCTGCTGCCAACCACTGCCCTGCCACAGGTCAAAGAACCTACGCAATACACTGTAGGAACAGGTTTCAACATCATGGGCCTGATTTTCAGAGGAGACCGAACACAAACTAAATCCAGCCCACTTTTTAATGCCGGGGCGGACTATTTTCTGGGCAATCATATTTCAGTAGGACCAGTTTTTTCATTTCAGAGGATCAGCGTAACGGATACCAGCTCGGGTATCCCTCCCGGGCAAGCACCATTTATCAGCCTTAATCGCATTTCGCCAGGGGCAAGAGCCCTGTTATGGCACGAGACAGATTTTGGCACAGGCAGTAAAGTCCGGTTTCATTTATTTATGGGCTTCAGGTTTTCCTATGACAGAATTGAATTAAGCAAATCAAACATCATTCTGAGCTCAGGGTATTCAAAGACGGATTTCACCTATCAGCGCTTCACAAGGCAGCTACAATTAGGCGGAAGAATAAAAATTAAAAATCGTTGGGGAGCTTTCGGGGAGTTTGCACTGGGGGCACCCTATTTTTTTCAGTTGGGAATTTTTGTGCAATAATTGTACAGGAAAACATTTTTTGTATCTTTGCCGTCCCAAAAACAAAAAAACATGTTTGCCATTGTTGACATTGCCGGGCAGCAGTTTAAAGTATCAAAAGACCAAAAGTTATACGTTCATCGCCTTGAAGGCAGTGTGAACGATGCGGTTGATTTCTCCAAGGTTATGCTCATGGAGAACAATGGCAAAGTAACGGTTGGCGCCCCGGTAATCAGCGGAGCCAAAGTTTCCGCCAAAATCCTTAATCACCTCAAAGGCGACAAGGTGATTGTATTCAAGAAGAAGCGTCGCAAAGGTTATCAGAAATCTAACGGCCACCGTCAGTCTCTGACTCAAATCCAAATCACCGGAATTTCCGAAAAATAATCACAAGCATTTCTCATCATGGCACACAAAAAAGGTGTTGGTAGTTCCAAGAACGGAAGAGAATCACACAGTAAACGCCTTGGCGTTAAGATTTATGGCGGCCAGGTGGCCATTGCCGGAAATATCATCGTTAGACAGCGCGGAACAAAGCATCGCCCCGGAAAAAATGTCGGAATCGGTAAAGACCATACCCTTTTCGCCCTCACAGACGGGATGGTTGAGTTCCGCAAGAAAGCCGATAACAGATCCTACGTTTCCGTAGTTCCGGTTGAAGCTTAAGAATTCTTAAAACTCTTATTCCAAAAGCCTTACCCTAACAGGTAAGGCTTTATTTTTGTACTAGAATTGCCATGCTACAAATCAACTTCATCAGAGAAAATCCCGAGACAGTACTTGCCGGGCTTCAAAAGAAAAACTTCCCAAACCCTGAATTGGTGCAGGAAATCATTCATGCGGATAACCTTAGAAGGAAAACACAAAACGACTTAGATAACCTTCTTGCCAAATCCAATCAACTTGCAGACCAGATTGGCGGCCTTTTCAAATCCGGACAAAGAGAAGAAGCCAATAAATTAAAAGAACAAGCCGCAGCGCTGAAAGAGGAAAGCAAAAGATTGGAAGCCGAGCTCCAGCAAAACGAACAAATCCTTCACCATCTGCTTGTTCAGCTGCCAAATCTGCCTGCATCCGCTGTTCCGGCCGGAAAGACAGCAGAAGACAATAAAGTGGTACACCTCGAAGGCACGGCCCCGGTTCTTGCGCCCGACGCGCTCCCACACTGGGAACTGGCCGCCAAATACGACCTTATCGATTTTGAAGCCGGTGTAAAGCTTACCGGTGCAGGTTTTCCGGTTTACAAGGGAAAAGGTGCCCGTCTGCAAAGAGCCCTCATTAATTTCTTCCTCGATCAGGCCCACAAAAACGGTTACACAGAAATACAACCACCCATCGTTGTAAACGAAGCCTCAGGATTTGGTACCGGCCAATTGCCCGATAAAGAAGGGCAAATGTATTTCGTTGGCGAAGATCAGTTGTATCTCATCCCAACCGCCGAAGTTCCCGTTACAAACCTCTATCGGGATGTGATTCTGAAAGCGGAGGATTTTCCAATAAAAAACACCGCCTACACCCCTTGCTTCCGCAGAGAAGCAGGATCTTACGGAAAAGACGTAAGAGGACTAAACCGACTGCATCAGTTCGACAAGGTTGAAATTGTGCAGATTGAACATCCCGACCGCTCCTATCAAACATTGGAGGAAATGAAGAATTATGTGGCCTCCCTCATTGGCAAGCTGGGGCTGCATTACCGCATATTACTGCTCTGCGGCGGTGACATGAGCTTTGCCTCCGCCATGACCTACGACATGGAGGTTTATTCTGCAGCTCAGGCCCGATGGCTTGAAGTTAGCTCCGTTTCCAACTTTGAATCCTTTCAGGCAAACCGCTTGAAACTTAGATTCAAAGAAGGAGAACAGAAACCCCGCATCGCACACACCTTAAACGGAAGCGCTCTCGCACTGCCGCGCATCGTGGCAGCATTGCTTGAAAACAATCAGACGACGGAAGGCATAAGGATTCCTGAAGTTCTGATTCCTTACACCGGATTCGAATGGATAGGAAAATAATTCTGGGGCTCTTTGCAACACTGCTTTTTCTCAGTGCTTGTAGCGACGGAGATAAATACCGTGCCGAACAATCATCCATTGACTCCCTTGTTACAGCGCTGAAAAAAGCCAAGAATGAGTTTGAAAAAGCCCCGTATGAAGAGGCTGAGGAAGCAGAAAAAAAAGCCCGGGCGCAGCTTTCAGAAATTCAAAAACTGGTTCGCGACACACTGAACAGACGGGCAGCATTATTGATAGGGCAATATGCAAACATTACCAGAAAGGAGGAAGACGAAGCTGATGCCGGTAAATCAGATTTTGCTGAAAAAGAGATAGATTACATCATCAAAGAGCTGAACTTCAGTATAAGTCAACTGGAAAACCTCAAGCATGATCTGATATCGGGAAATATGCCCGCTGAAACGTTCAGGAAACATCTCAGCAATGAACAAAAAGCAGGTGACCGAATTATTCGTGTTGCGGAAATGAAAAGATTCCGCTGGAAACAGATTGTAGAGTTAAAAGATTCTTTGGAGTCAGACATCGTTCAGCTCACAGATAGCCTTAGAAATATTAAAAAATAAATTTTGATATTATATAATAAAATAAAAAAAGCAATTTTGGCTGTTTTCACGGCAGGATTTTTTTGTTTACAAGCTTATGCGCAACCCGGACAACAGGAGCAGCTGGCTTCCCAATATCTCGAGAATAGGGAATTTGACAAGGCTGCAGGCATTTTTAAAGAACTGTTTGAGAGTAATCCGTCCCTGAATTATTTTCAGGAATACATGAAATGCATTCGCGAACTAGGTCAATTAAAGGATGCAGAAAAGTTCATAAAAAAAGCGATCAGAAAAACTCCGGGGGTTCCTGATTATATGATTGAGTTAGGAGCGCTCTACAAAGAAACAGGAGAAATTGAAAAGGCGCAGAAACAATTTGCCGAGGTTCTCTCCATGGTAGAGAGGGAGCCTTTCCGCGCCTACTCTACCGCCATGGCATTCGTTAGAGTCAAAGAGCCGGATTTCGCCATCAAGACCTATATGGAGGCAAGAAAAAATGCGACTAACGGATATCCCTTCTACTTTGAACTTGCAGATGTCTACATGCAGAAAAATGATTTCGCTTCCGCACTGCGCGAATACCTCGACGCCATTGCATTCAACGAGATGTACCAAAATCAGGTTCAGTCACTGTTACAGCAAATGGTTGGTGACGACCCTAAAAGTGCCAGAAGTGAAGAGTTGCGAAAGCAGGTATTGAAAAGAATTCAGACTCAGCCCGATATTCAGGCATACGCCGAAATGCTGATTTGGTTTTTTATTCAACAGAAAGATTACGAATCAGCGCTGAATCAGTCTAAAGCCTTCGACAGAAGAAACAGACAAACCAGCGGAAAAGTCATGAATCTTGCCTCCATCGCCCTATCGAACGAGGAATACGATTTAGCCATAAGATGCTTTGAACATGAGGTAAGTCTGGGACCCGATAGTCCGAACTTTCCCTACGCAAGAATGGAGCTTGTTCGTGCGCTCAACAAAAAAATTACCGGAACAGGAAATTATCAGACTGAAGATCTCTATTTACTGCGCTCCAAATATCTCTCTGCGATCAATGATCTGGGAAAATCATCAAAAACCCTTCCGCTTTTGCGCGGCCTTGCCCACTTATACGCATTCTACCTGAATCAGCCGGATTCGGCACTGGCCCTGCTTGATGAAGCCCTTTCCTACATTCATGCCGACCAGAATCTCATTGCCGAGTGTAAACTTGAGAAGGCAGATGTGCTGTTATTTACAGGTGAAATGTGGGAATGTTCCCTCCTCTATTCTCAGGTCGAGAAAGCTTTTAAAATGGAGCCTATGGGACAAGAGGCAAAATTCAGAAATGCAAGGCTCTCCTTTTATAAAAGTGAATTTGAATGGGCGCAGGCTCAACTTGATGTGCTCAAGGCATCCACCTCAAAACTCATAGCCAATGATGCCCTTTACCTTTCATTGCTCATCATCGACAATAACCCTGATAGCAATACTGTTCCACTCTCCATGTTTGCTCGTGCCATGATGTTGGAATTTCAGAACCTTGACAGCCTGGCCATACTCAGTCTCGACAGCATCAACAGGGAGTATCCTGCTCATCCACTCAGCGACGACATTCTAATGAAGAAATACCAGATTGCCATGAAACATCAGCAGTTCAGCAAGGCAGCTGAGATATTGGAAAATCTGAAAGCCAGCTATGGCGATGACATTTTAGGCGATGACGCAGCCTTCAGACTGGCAGAGCTTAACGAAACCCGTCTTGGGCAACCTGAAAAAGCAAGAGAATTGTATCAAGAAGTGCTCACCAGATATCCGGGAAGCCTTTATTGTATGGAGGCAAGAAAACGATTCAGAAAACTACGTGGAGATCAACTCAACTGAAAAACATGGTCATTTATAATGTAACCTGCACCATAGAACCTGACATTGCCGGTGAATGGCTGCAATGGATGAAAGAAGTTCATATTCCCGAAGTAATGGCAACAGGGATGTTTATTAGCTCGGAGATGATGCGCGTGATCAGCGAACAGGCCGGAGAACATACCTATGCCATTCAGTATCGTTGTGCTTCACACGAAAAGCTGGCAGAATACCGCAGTCAGTATGCCCCTGAACTGATGAAAAAAACCGGCGATAAATATGGACAGAAAGTGCTTGCCTTTCGCACAGTTCTTGAAAAACTGTCGTGAATGCAGGATCCAAACGATTACATCAGGCCGTTAAAGAAACTAGGCCAGCATTTTCTTACTGATGAAAAAACAGCAGAGAAAATCGCCCTTTCCTGTCAGCCTCCACCTGAATCAGTGCTGCTGGAGATTGGCCCGGGTAAAGGTATGCTAACAAAATACCTTCTGCAGCATTTTTCTCAAGCACTCACTGTGACAGAGATTGATGAGCGATCTGTTGAGTTCCTGAAGACACATTTCAACGATGCGCGGCTTAATATCATGGAAGCTGATTTTTTAAAAATCAATATTTCCGGAACTTTCGATAATAACCAGGTTTATGTTTGCGGGAATTTCCCCTATAATATTTCAAGTCAGATTCTTTTCAATATCTGGGAGCAAAGAATGTTTGTACCCGGGATGTGCGGTATGTTCCAACGTGAGGTAGCGCAGAGAGTATGCAGTCCGGCAGGTAACAAAGATTATGGTATTCTCAGCGTTCTTATTCAGGCTTTCTATCACACGGAATATCTCTTTACGGTAAATGAAGGCGTATTCCATCCGCCACCGAAAGTAAAATCAGGGGTAATGCGCATCACGCGTCTCAACAATCCGAGAATTGATGCTCGGCCCGACTGGTTCAAAACGACTGTAAAAACAGGCTTTAATCAGAGAAGAAAAACCTTAAGAAATGCGCTGTCTCCTCTTTATAAAGGAAGCGCACAACACGACTATCTGACACGACGTGCAGAGACATTATCGCCGGAAGAATGGTCTGAGCTGACCATTTGGTTGTCAGAACAGGGAGCCTTCCAGGGTCCCAAATAAATCATAATCTTCGGCGCCTGTAATTCTCACCATACCGAACTGTCCAGGTTTAATGAGCAGGTCTTTGCTGCTCACCAGCACCTCGTGATCAACCTCAGGGGAATCTGCTTCTGTGCGACCGACATAAAAATCTCCCTCGCTGCGATCGAAAAGTACCTTTAGCAGTTTTCCCTCCTTCGCCTCGTTCATTTCCCGGCTTATCTGCTGCTGAACACTCATCAGCTCCCCTGCCCTTCTGTGCTTTTCTTCTTCTGCCACATCATCCTGTAAAGAACCTGCATGCGTATTTTCTTCATGCGAATAAGTAAACACTCCTACCCTCTCGAAACGCATATCTCTCAGCCACTGCATCATTTCTTCATGGTACTGCACAGTCTCCCCGGGATATCCTGAAATCAAAGTTGTCCGAATTGATATTCCCGGAACTTTCTCACGAATAAGATTCACCAGCCTGTCGGTTTTTTGTCGTGTTGTTCCACGGCGCATACTTTTAAGAACAGGGTCACTGATGTGCTGAAGTGGCATGTCAATATACTTGCAGAGCTTATGATTGTCTCGAATAACATCGAGTACCTCTTCAGGGAAGCCTGCAGGAAAAGCGTAATGAAGACGAATCCAATCGATTCCATCAACTTCAGACAATCGATACAGCAAATCTGCGAGGGTGCGTTTACCATGCAGGTCAAGTCCGTAGTAAGTCGAATCCTGAGCAATAAGCAGAAGTTCCCGGGTTCCCTTGGCGGCGAGAGAGCGTGCTTGAGAAACCAGGATATCGGGAGGAACAGACACATGCTTACCACGCATGAGCGGAATGGCGCAGAATGAGCAAGGCCTGTCGCAGCCCTCTGAAATTTTGAGGTAGGCAAAGTGAGCAGGAGTCGTGAGCAAACGTTCTCCAACCAATTCTGCTTTGTAATCGGCCTTTAGTGTTTTCAGAAGTCTCGGCAAATCGCGTGTTCCGAACCATGCATCCACCTCAGGAATTTCTGATTTAAGATCATCCTTGTAGCGCTCACTCAGGCATCCTGTAACATAAAGCTTATCCAATGCTCCTTCCTTACGTGCTTCAGCGTATCTCAGAATCGTGTCGATACTTTCCTGCTTAGCCTTATCGATAAAACCACAGGTGTTTATCACCACAACCGGCGATTCGTTGCCATCAGCTTCATGACTGACTTCGAAAGAAGCAGCTTTTAGATGTCCCATCAGCACCTCAGAGTCAACGAGGTTCTTTGAACAACCGAGCGTAATAACGTTTACACGCGGTTTTTTCAGCGTTTTAGATCTCATCCCAACTCCTTTCCTTTGAACAGACTATCTACGAACTCCTCGCGGTTAAAAACCTGAAGGTCTTCAACCTTTTCTCCGACGCCGATATATTTTACAGGGATTCGGAATTCATCAGATATTCCAATAACGACCCCTCCTTTTGCTGTGCCATCCAGTTTCGTCAGGGCCAGGGCATTTACTTCCGTTGCCTGTGAGAACTGTCTGCATTGCTCAACAGCGTTCTGACCGGTTGAGGCGTCAAGAACAAGGAGAACCTCATGAGGAGCATCCGGAATCACCTTTTGCATCACCTTCCTGATTTTGGAGAGTTCGTTCATCAGATTGATTTTATTGTGCAGGCGTCCTGCAGTATCAATGATGATTACATCTGCGCCCTTCGATACGCCAACATTAACGGCGTCATAAGCCACAGATGCAGGGTCGGCGCCCATACCCTGAGAAACCATTGGAACATCGACCCTCTCACTCCAGATTTTAAGCTGGTCAACCGCAGCAGCGCGAAAAGTATCGGCAGCACCGAGAACAACCGAGTGTCCTGCTTTTTTAAACTGATGAGCAAGTTTTCCTATTGTCGTGGTTTTTCCAACTCCATTAACCCCAACAACCATCACGACGAAGGGCTTTTTTCCGGCAGGAAGAGCGAAATCGGTTCCGGAGTGAGCGGCAGGATTTTCGGACATCAAATCCGAAATCTCCTCTTTTAGCAGACGGTTGAGTTCGGCGGCACCCATGTATTTATCTTTCGCAACGCGCTTTTCTATGCGCTCAATAATTTTCAGTGTTGTGTTCACCCCCACATCAGAGCTAATCAGAATTTCCTCAAGCTGGTCAAGAACTTCAGCATCAACAGATGATTTTCCGGCGATGGCTTTGGTAATTTTTGAGAAAAAGCTCTCTTTGGTTTTTTCGAGGCCTTTATCGAGTGATTCCTTCTTTTCTTTTGAGAAAAAGCTAAACAGTCCCATGTCTGAAAATAAATAAAAAAGCATCTTCAAAGAATGAAGATGCTTTGGTTAGAGGGTAAGTAGAGATCAATGTTTGGAGAGAAAATCCTTAACGTGATCGTTATGCACAATTTCTTCGCGGAAGATATATGCTCCGGTTTTGGGGGATTTCACCATTTTGATGACTTTGGTGAAATTGATACCCTTACCGGTTTTGAGTGTTGCTACAACTTTCTTTGCCATGACGAGTCAGAGTTTCAGTAGGATTATTTAATTTCTTTGTGAACAGTCATTTTCTTCAGGATTGGGTTGAACTTCTTCAACTCAATTCTTTCAGGAGTATTTTTACGGTTTTTGGTGGTGATGTATCGGCTGGTGCCGGGCATGTTACTGGTTTTGTGTTCAGTACATTCGAGAATCACCTGAATGCGGTTTCCTTTTTTTGCCATGACGATGGAGGAATTAAATCATATAACCTGCTTCTCTGAGGCAGGCAGTGATACCTTTTTTGTTGATATTTTTTATTGCAGAAGTTGATACTTTGAGAGTAACAAAATCTTCAAGTTCAGGGACATAGAACTTTTTTACCTGCAAATTGGGTTTAAAGAGGCGCTTGGTCTTCTTGTTTGAGAAGGAAACCCTGTTGCCTACGATTGCTTTTTTGCCGGTGAGATCACAAACACGTGCCATGATGAGCGAGTTTTTTCGAAACGGGACGCGAATATCGAAATGTTTTTTTAATTGGGCAAGTTTTTTTTATTTTTCTTCTCCTGAGTTTAAAAAGCTTGAGGGCGGGTGAAGAAGGAAAATAAACCGTTTGTGTGTTAACGGATCAGCAGTTTGATACTTTCGGAGTTGAGTTCCGGCCCTCTGTTGGAGCCGTAAACATTCAAAAAATAAGTACCGGGTGCAAAGGCACTTAAATCAATCGGGGTAACTGTGCCGGATACCCGGGCCTCTTTGATGATCTGACCCTGTACATTTCGGATCATGTAGATCAAGTTATCGGATAATGAGCCGGAAAAACTGAGGTTCAAAAGTCCCTGGCTGGGATTTGGGAAGGCGGTAAGAGTAAAACTCTTAGGCAATGGATGTTCTCCGACGATAAGGATTTCATGCGGCTGCTGAACTCCCTGATGAATGGTACCGCTGCCATTACTCTGAGAAGTAAAAAACACTTGCCCGATACTGTAGGCCACCGTACCTCCGCTACCGGATCCATCGCCACCGGATGCATTAAGTGAATGTTGCGCGCTGGATGCAGAAATCGAAAAAATGAGAACGGATGTTAATAAAGAAAAACGTAGGTTGGAGACAGCCATGTCTTTAATGTGAAGTGTTTAAAAATCCTGTCGGTGTGGAATGTGATGCCCTCACACGACAAGAGCCAAATATACAAAATTAAATAACAAGTTGTTTGCTCCCACTCTCATGCATCTGCGAGAATTCTTTTCTTGAGTGCATCAACCATGGCCGACATGCGTCTGAAAAATCTGAACCTGTGCTTTTCAGACACTTCAGAGATGAGAACAGATTTTCTGATGAGGTTCTGAATCCACCTTTCGTTTTCGAGACAATAATTGAGATTAAATGTGAGCAGCGAGTTGAAGGTATTGAAGGAGAGCAGCGAGATTTTCAGCTTCTCTGTTTGAACGAGCAAGGAGTTGTTGCCAATCTGAACTTCTGAGGCATAGAGTTTAAAATTCCCGGGAAAGGCAGTCTCTTGCTGGTTTATGGCCATTTTCCCTCCGGCTTCAGCTTGAGCTGCAAGTCGAGAAATCAGCAATTCCATATCTTCCAGTACACGCAATGCATCACCTCTTGACCTGAAATTGCCCGATTCCCAAAAATACTGCACCTGACTCAAGGTGCTGCCGATGGTCTCTTCGGTCCAAATCTCCGTAGATGGTATATGAATATACAATTTGCTGATTCGCTTCGCCATCTCTAATGTTTCTGCGGATATGGCGTTTCGGTCAAATTTTTGTCCTGCCAATTGCGGTAAATTGAGAATCGCTTTTTTCCAATAAAAGAACTTAAAGGGCGTAAGAAACTCATAATCAAGATGATGAAAGACAGGAATGTCCTCAGCTGCAAAGAACAGGTGCACCTTTTCAAAGCTGAGTGCATTGCGCAAATCGCTTTCTACACTTTGGAGATACTCGGTCAAACTATCCGTAGCGGTTCCCATGCTTTTGTAGGAGAAGGTTACGAACTGATCACTGCCCTGAAAAAGTACCGTTGGGGAAACACGAAAATGCCGGCACAAGGCTACCGCTTCATCTACACTGAGGTCTGTTTCACCCCTCATTCTTCTGTAGGCCGCGTCAATACTGAGGCCTAAGACATCTGCCAGCTCTTTTACCAAAGAAATTCCGGGGGGAACAACCTTCTTTAGGTGGCTCATAAATCTGGTTTGAACCTCTGACATATTCATCAATTTTTCTCAAATCTAAAAAATAAATTTGCAATAATTGCAATATTCTATAAAATTTTACCATATTCAAGTATTAATCAATAATTGTCTTAAATTAAAAAACATCATATTAGATAAAATTAAAAATATCAGCAGTCTGCCAGCACAAAACAATTTAAGCAAGCGTAACCTTTCGAAATAGTTTTGCCCCGGACAAAAAAACAACCACCAATGAAAACCACTTTTCAAATTGTGATTCTTGCCTTGGCAACCATCATCAACTTTCAGGCATCTGCACAAAAGAAGAAACCAACGGTCGGCATACTCAAGGCCGATGTGAGCGGTGTACAATTCAATGCCGAAACCATTTCAACCCTGATTCGCATCGAGATGAGCAGAACCGATTCATTCGAAGTGATTGACAAACATGATGCGGCAAAACTTCTTGGCGATGCAGGTTTCAAAGCAGATGGATGTTATGGAAAAATCTGTTTGAGTGAAGCCGGAAAAATTCTCGGTGCCGATTTTATGCTTGCAGCCACTATTGCCCCTTACGGTGAAACCATGATGGTAAGTCTGAACCTGATACAGGTAAACAAGCAGTTCAGCGGCAAAACCATGAGCAGGGAATTTCTGATGCTGCCGCAGGAGATCAACACCATCATTGCCATGTCAGTAAAAGAATTGATGGGCAAAGAACTAGACCCCAAAATCATGGTCAACCTCACCAAGAAGTTTCATTATGAAAATGCCATCAATACCCCGAAAGAATATCGTTTAGAACTTGACGGCCCGCGCTTCGGAGCCGTATTGAATACCGGCGAAACCGCCACCATCATCAGAGCACCCAAATCTCAGGGTGGCTTTGATGCCCAACCCATCATGTTTCAGTTTGGTTACCAATTCGAGAAACAGTATCTGAACCAGGGTGAGTTACAAGCCTTGTTCGAGGTGATACCCACCATCACAGGACTGGATCAGGGAATATTCATTCCAGGACTCACCATTCTGCACGGATTGCGCACCAACAGGAATGGATGGGAGTTCGCTTTTGGTCCTACCATCAGAGCCAGCACTTATGCATATGGTGCTTATGATGCCAACGGAGTCTGGATGCGCGAAGGGGAATGGAAGAAAAAAACCGATGATTTACCCGGCATGGAATGGAGGTTAGACAGCCGCGGGCAAGTGATGATCAGCTCCTCCTTCGTCTTTGCCTTCGGACGCAGTTTCAAATCAGGCAACCTCAATGTACCCATGAATTTCTTCTTCTCACCCTCCAGATCAGGCGCGAGATTCGGACTCTCCTTTGGGTTCAACGGAAGAGCAAGAGCTTAACAAAGCAACATTCTTTATTATATAAACATTTATCATTTCATTAAAATCCAGACCGCTTCCGAAAGGGAGCGGTTTTTTTGTTTAGAATAAGGAATGGTTTTGAAAAAATCGGCGGCAGGATTTTGCAGCGGAGGAACGCAGCATGCCATGAGAGCCACCGGGGCCTCAGTAAACAAAGGGTCAGGTCTTTTATTGAAGAAAGGAAACAAAAAATCTAATTCAGGACAGAAATGACCTACTCAAGGAGCCAAACAAAATCAATACATTTGAAAAAAATCAGCCCTGAAGTTTATAGGATACATGCTGAGGTTATTTATGGAGAAGCTTGAAACACCGAAGACCAACAGGCTCTTTTCTTTCATTCTTATCATGATGCTGGCGGGCTGCCCTGTTTTGAGCAGCGCCCAAGCTCCGGAAAGAATCTCTTATCAGGCCGTGATCAGGAACAGTAGTCAAGTCTTGGTTTCTTTTCAGCCGATTGGATTCAGAGTCAGTATTTATCAAGGCAATGTTGCAGGCAATCCGGTTTATGTGGAGGAGCATCAGCCTTTTACCGATTTAAACGGACTCATACGCATAGAGATCGGCGGAGGCAATGTGCAGAGTGGTGTGTTTCAGAACATTGATTGGGCAACGGGGCCTTATTTCGTGAAGACCGAAACAGACCCTGCCGGAGGAAACAATTACAGCATCAGTTCTACCGAGCAGTTACTGAGTGTTCCCTATGCTTTGTATGCAAAAACGGCGGCCTCTGTACCGGGTGCTTTGCAACACAGCTATTATATTGGTGAAGCCTTTGGAGGAGGTGTCATTTTTCATTTATTTTTCGATGATACCGGAACAGAACATGGATTGATTGTAGCCACAGAAGATCAAAGCAATGCCCAATCGTACAGTAATGTAAGTACTACGGCGATAGGATCGTCAGCAAGCAGTTCCTGGAACGGCGAAGCCAACAGCAATGCCATTGTTGCACAGGCAGGACATACGAATAGCGCAGCTAAAGTCTGCCTTGATTTGGTACTCAACGGATACAATGACTGGTATCTTCCCTCTTTAGACGAACTGAGGCTGCTCTGGCGCTCGCGTTATTTGGTGAATCGTCAACTATCGAATATGAGCGGGGCTTTTCCCCTTCCTACTCAGGGGGAATATTGGAGCAGTACAGAATACGGAGGCTTTTCGGGGCTATTTGTCAATTATTTCACAGGAGTTACCAACTCCAATTTGAAAAGTACCACCTACAGGGTCAGAGCCATTAGAGCCTTTTAATGAAGCAAGCCATGATTCATCCATTCATCTTAAGGCATCAGGAATCGGGGGAGTCCTTTTCTTTGAAAAGAAAATGTTTGCGTATTTGCCTCTTGTTAATGATGGGTTTTCTCAGCATACCAAGCATAGCTCAAGATAGCATTCCCGAGCACCTCAGATTATGTGTAAATTTCAGTCAGGCTGAAATTTCTTTGCATCATCGAGTTGTTAGAGGCCCGCAGGGACAAAAATACTACCGCTGGGCCACGGACTATATGGTGATGAACACGATGGAAAGGATGGATGAGAAAAAGTACTTTGACGGTTGTTATACCGCCGTATGTAAGGAAATAACTTTAGCCGAGAATCATGCCTCCACCTTACCTGAGTTCAGAATAAAACTATTACCGAGCAGCAAGGAATATTATCGAAAAATGCTGCTCTTCATAGAACAGGTTGACCGGGGAATATGGCCGTATTCGGAGCAATTTATTGAGCAATACTGCCAACCATGAAGTGGCTTTTCTTAATTGCACTTTCATGGCTGACTTTGTGCGGGTATGCCCAGGATTTACGTTTTGCACGCAGTATTCATCACAACAGCAGTGTAGATATTGCGGGTATGGTCATGGACCATCATTCGAATACTTATATCGCCGGAAAATATCGCGGGAACATAAATGTAGGAGATAGTATTCAAGCCTTTGTTTTGAACGGCCACCCTTCCATTTTCACCTCCTTTCTTGCATCCTGGGACAGTACCGGTAACCTCCGTTGGGCCTTTGCATTAGGAAACGGACAATACAACCAGGAAATCACCGGTTTGCAGCTCATCAGCGATGAGCTTTGGGTATCGGGCGCGCTTTGCGGAGATTTAGATGTTGACCCTGACAGCAATGTGATTCAAAATCTGAATCATAATGACAGTCTCTGGGTCGGATTGCCTGATGCGGCTTTATTGCGTTACAGTACAGAAGGAAGATATCTTAAAGGCTTAAACCTTGGTAGCCCCTTAAACGATTATCTAACTTCATTTACGATAAGACCCGATGGAAAATTAGTGGTTTGCGGCACTTTGGAAGGATATATAGATTTAAATCCGGATACGGGACAGTATTGGATTGTCAATGTGGGAACCCTGGGAGTTTTGGATATTTTCATGGCCTGCTATGATACCGCAGATTATCATTTTAACTGGGGTTTCCGAATGGGCACCCCACAAGGAACAGAGAACCTTCTTTATGTTGTGGCAGACAGCAGCAACCATACCCTGATTGCCGGCACTTTTACCGAAACTATGGATTTTAATCCCTCCCCTTCTGCCAGCAACAGCATGGGGCCCGATGGTAGCTTTGGTTATTTTATAGCAAGATATAATCAACAAGGGGAATATATCACCGTTCGGAGAATGTTGGGAAATACCGGATTCGATGAACTGGCCGGAATGTATCTCGATGAAAATCAGAATCTGTATTTATGGGGCAGTTTCACCGATACCGTTGATTTCAACCTTTCGGGGCCTGTGGTATTTAACCAGATTGCCAATGGCCATCATGACGGATTTGTCTGGAAGATGCAGAGCAACTTAAATTTCCAATGGTTAAAGGTTTATGGCTCGCCGGGCAACAATGAAAGCGTCAAAGGCTTGCACTTTCATGGTATGAATGAGATTTGGCTAACAGGAGAGTTTCAGGGAATTTTAGACTGCGACCCGGGGAGCGGAATGGCCCAGCTTACAGCAACAGGTGGAAAAGATTATTTCATCATACGCAATGATGGGCAATTCAATTATTCAGGGGCCTTTCATCTTGGCGGCAGCGGAAACGAGCAAAAATTGAGGAGTTACTTGAATACAAGTTCCCGATTGGGATTATTGGGAACTTATGCTTCCAATTTTGATTGCGATTTGGGTTCAGATACGGTGATGCTTGAAGTTTCAGCCCCACAAAATCTTGCTCTGATTCATTATGATCTCATGCAATTGCCGGTAGGAAAAAGCGGACATAAGAAGAAGTCCGTTCGTTTGTTTCCAAATCCGGGAAGTTCGGGCCTAAGCATTGAAGGCTTGGAAAAAGGCGATAGGTTGAGTTGTTACAGCAGTGCGGGAATTCTTCTTTGGAGCGTGGTCTCAGAAAGCACAGAATACCGGAATGATGGTGATCTTATTCCTGCATCAGGGCTGTATTTTTTTTTAATAACCCGTGCCCACGGCGAGTCTGAGGTATTAAAATGGATCAAGGAATAGAGAGGAATGATGATCAGTGTGTGGAATGGGGCTAGGTTAGCTTCGCCTTTTCAGTGACACAGAATATTCGTTGAAAAGGAACTGAGAGGTCAAAAAAAAGGCCGCCAGTGAGGCGGCCTTTTCTTATGCTTGAATCAGCTTAGTGAGTCACGGTCAGTTTTACTGCAGAAGTCTGATCGTTCGTAGTCAGATTAACGAAATAGTTACCGGCAGGCATATCAGTCACATCAACCACAGAAAAGTGATTACCTTTCATCAGGAAGCCGGTTTTCTCTGTTTTTACTATTCTTCCTGCCATGTCGATGATTTCGATTTTAGCCTGAGAACCTTTGATGATTGCATAATCCAGGCGAAAATGAGTTGAAGCAGGATTAGGGCTTATGGTAAGCGGAACAGCATTTTCTGCCTTTTCGGAGAGAGCGCTTGCACTTCCCTTACCCATCACACGGATGTCATCAATGGAGAGAAGGTTATCATCGTGTGAATTACCGAGGAACGCAATGTAGATGGTCTGCCCTGAATAAGACGCGAGGCTTACAGAGTCCGGACGAAGAACGCCCTTGAAACGGAGAGAATCTCCGCTATATTCAATGTATTGACCATCGGAGCCGGCAACGAATCCCTGAGAGAAGACATGACTATTGAAGAGGGCGGTAATGCTGCTGGAGTCAACATTTGCAGCCTGATCTTCAAATTCAGCATACTTAGCCACAGTGTCGTTAAACGCAGTTTCGAGATTACCATTGGTAGAAATTCTCACCTGATAACCATCGAGGTAGAGCGGAGTCTGACGGGAAGCAGATTTCCAGTAAAGCACCGATGAAGCATCACTTAAGGTAATAGGAGGCAACATCAGCCAGTTTTGTTGTGGGTCAACTACTGGGAAAGTCCATGAGTTACAACCAATAGCGGTAGTAGAGCTATCCACATCAGCAAAGCCACGAACAAGGAACCAGTCGCCGGCCCGGTTGCTGCCACTTTGGTCGGCAATTCCATCGGCATCAAAGTTCACCCAGAAAGGGTCTGAGCCGGTTGGAGCCTGAGAGATGATGTAATCGATGGTGTCAGCTTCGAAATCCTCAAACAGGAGGGTGTCGGGCTGTGCCTTCGCAGAGAAGGCAGCAGACGCCATGATGGCGAGTGAGAAGTAGAATTTCTTCATTGAGGGAAAAATTGTTTGTTTGAGGTGCAAGTTTAGTTTAAGGAATCGAATTTTCAAAAATTAACCTAAATATAACCCTGCCAAGGCGAACAGAATAAAAGCCGGAATAAAAAAGGGGGCTGAAATGCCCCTTGCCCGGCAGGTAAAACTCGGCCAGATTTACGACAAGTCTGAAACTATCAAGGAAACCTAAGCCCTCTTTCGATGCAAAATAGTACCTTCGCAGGCTTAATTGACCCTTTACATGTTTGGATTTCTCAGTAAATCTCTGAGCGGCTTGTTTGGTAAAAAATCAGACCGCGATATCAAAGAACTCACGCCCGTACTTGAAAAAACCAAAGCTGCCATTGAAAAACTTAAAGGCAGCAGCGCAGATGAGCTCCGCGCGATGTCTGATACCATCCGTAAGGAAATCAGGAATCATTTTTCTGCCGAGCAGGCTGAAATTGATTCATTGAAGTTCCGTATAGAGTCGGAGCCGGAGATGGATTTTCACGAAAAAGAGAAGCTGTATGATACCATAGACCAGCTCAGAAAATCCATCAATAAGAAGATTGAGGACAAGCTACAGGAGGTTTTACCTCAGGCCTTTGCCATCATCAGAGAAACGGCCAAGCTTTTCAAAGAAAACGCTGAAATTGAAGTAAAAGCGACAGAATACGACAGGACTTTAGCCAGTAAAAAAGGCCATATCAGCATTTCAGGTGAAAAAGCAATATGGAAGAACCAGTGGATGGCCGCAGGTAACATGATAACCTGGGACATGGTGCATTATGAGGTTCAGCTTATTGGAGGGATGGTGCTGCATCAGGGAAAAATCTCCGAGATGGCAACAGGTGAAGGAAAAACACTGGTTGCAACATTGCCGGTGTTTCTTAACGCACTTGCCGGTAAGGGCGTGCATGTCGTGACTGTGAACAACTACCTTTCACGGCGCGATTCAGAGTGGATGGGTCCTTTATTCGAATTTCACGGACTTACTGTTGACTGTATTGACCTGCACGACCCCAATGGGGAAGACCGCAGAAACGCTTACCGTGCAGATATCACATACGGAACCAACAACGAGTTCGGATTTGACTATTTGCGTGACAACATGGCAAGAAATCCGGAAGAACTTGTGCAGCGTGCGCATCACTATGCCATTGTGGATGAGGTTGACTCCGTATTGATTGACGATGCAAGAACTCCACTTATCATTTCCGGTCCGACAGCAAAAGCAGACAGCCATGAGTTTCACCTTTTTAAGCCCAAAGTCGAGAAGCTGGTAACGGCACAGAGAAATTACGTCAATACAGTTATTGCCGACGCCAAGAAACTCATAGCAGAGGGCAAGTCAGAGGAAGCCGGAATGCCACTTTTACGTGCACACCGCGGCTTGCCTAAAAACAAAGCCCTCATAAAATTTTTAAGCGAATCAGGAGTAAGGGCACAGCTCCAGAAGACCGAGAACTTTTACATGCAGGATCATGGCAAAGAGATGCACAAGGTTGACGCTGAACTTTTCTTCGTTATCGACGAGAAAAACAACTCCATAGAGCTCACCGAAAAAGGCATAGAGCTGGTATCAGCCACCGCTGAAGATCAGCGTTTTTTCGTTCTTCCCGATGTTGGTACCGAGATGGCTGAAATAGAAAAAAGTCAACTTTCTTCTGAGGAGAAGCTTGCCAAAAAAGAGGTGCTCATGCGCGAGTTTTCCATTGCCTCCGAGAGGGTTCACACCATCAACCAATTGCTCAGGGCATATACATTGTTCGAGAAAGACGTTGAGTATGTGGTGATGGACAACAAGGTAAAAATTGTAGATGAGCAGACAGGCAGGATACTGGAAGGAAGAAGATATTCAGATGGGTTACATCAGGCCATTGAGGCGAAGGAGAATGTAAAGGTAGAGGCCACCACACAAACCTTTGCTACCATCACCCTTCAGAACTATTTCAGGATGTATCACAAGTTGGCGGGGATGACCGGAACTGCGGAGACCGAGGCCGGAGAGTTCTGGGACATTTACAAGCTGGATGTCGTTGTAATTCCTACAAACAAACCGATTTCAAGAACAGACCGGGAAGACCTGGTATACAAGACCAAGCGTGAGAAGTATAATGCGGTAATAGATAACATTGTACAGGAGGTAGAAAAAGGCAGACCGGTGCTGGTTGGAACAACCTCGGTTGAGATATCTGAATTGTTGAGCAGGATGTTGAAGATAAAGAATATCAGACACAATGTTCTCAATGCCAAGTTGCACCAAAAAGAGGCAGAAATTGTTGCAGAAGCAGGAAAAGCCGGCACCGTTACCATTGCCACGAACATGGCAGGCCGCGGAACCGACATTAAGCTTGGCCCCGGGGTTAAAGAGGCCGGAGGTTTAGCCATTATCGGCACAGAGCGCCATGATTCCAGACGTGTTGACCGCCAGCTACGCGGACGTTCAGGAAGGCAGGGCGATCCGGGAACCAGTCAGTTTTTTGTTTCTCTTGAGGATGACCTGATGCGCTTATTTGGTTCTGACAGAATCGCGCGAATGATGGATAGGATGGGACTGGAGGAAGGAGAAGTGATACAACATTCACTGATAACCAAATCGATAGAGCGAGCACAAAAGAAAGTAGAAGAAAATAATTTTGGAGTAAGGAAACGATTGTTGGAGTATGATGATGTAATGAACTCTCAGCGTGAGGTTATCTATACACGTCGCAGACATGCGTTGTTCGGTGAGCGTTTATCTGTTGACATTGCCAACACCATTTACGATGTTTGCGAGGAACTGGTAAAGCTGCATCAGGAGGAAAAGAGCTATCAGGGCTTTGAGATGGATTTGATCAAGGAATTCTCTATTGAGAGTCCGTTCAGTGAAGAAGAATTTCTTAAACAGGATGCTGTTAAGCTGGCAGAGCGTTTATTTGAATCTGCGATGAAACATTATACCGAGAAGAGCACTGCGATCAGCGTGAATGTATCTCCGGTTGTAAAAAATGTTTACGAGAACAGCGCTCACATGTACGAGAATATTGTGATTCCATTCTCAGACGGAATAAAGACCATGCAGGTGTTAGCCAATTTGAAGCGGAGCTACGAAAGTGGCGGCAAGGAAATTGTGACTGCGATGGAGAAAGGTGTTGTGCTGGGTGTTATTGATGAGGCATGGAAGGAGCATTTGCGTGAGATGGACGATCTTAAGCAATCTGTGCAAAATGCTGTTTATGAGCAAAAAGACCCATTGCTGATTTACAAGTTTGAGTCATTTGAGCTTTTCAAACAAATGATTAGCCGTGTGAACAGAGAGCTTGCTTCGTTTCTGATGAAGGCCTACCTGCCTCAGGAGAAGCGGGAACAGGTGCGTGAGGTGCAGGCCCCCAGGAACACGGAGCAACAGAAGTGGCAGACCAGCCGGACCGATGAAGTTAGCAGCCAATCGGGCAGTGG
This sequence comes from Bacteroidia bacterium, assembly GCA_044337805.1. GTDB lineage: Bacteria > Bacteroidota > Bacteroidia > UBA4408 > UBA4408 > JBEGML01. The sequence goes on along the minus strand of JBIIMV010000001.1, from coordinate 651 downwards.
CAGCCAGGAAGAAGAGCAACGTGAACGCCCGAAAGTTCAGCCGGTGCGTGTTGAGAAAACTGTTGGGAGGAATGACCCTTGTCCGTGTGGCAGTGGTAAAAAATTCAAGCAGTGCCACGGCAAAGACACTCTTTAAAATGGTTCAGAATGAAAAAAAATCCGCAGGCTTTTGTTTGCGGATTTTTTGGCCTCGTTTCGCCTGCGTAAGGGATTGTAGCGAATACCCCGCAGGCAGGGCTGTATGTGGGATGATGTTGAGGAGTAGCAGCGGAAAGCCCGGCCGCCGCGGGCAGTAAGCCAAAAAGAAAAAAATATCTTAAGGCGGCTACGCCCAAAAAAGCAGAGAAAGCCTTTTGGAAAGGAATGTAATATTCTTACCTTTGCGCTCGCCGGAGAGGTGCCTGAGTGGCCGAAAGGAGCAGTTTGCTAAACTGTCGTACGGGGAAACTTGTACCGCGGGTTCGAATCCCGCCCTCTCCGCCAGTAAAACCGAATGCCCCGTTAGGGGCATTTTTTATTTAGTGGATAAGCCAAGCTTGCTTGAGCGAAATCCGCTAAATAAAAAATGCGAGGCACACCGTGCCGGCATTCGGTTTTACTGAGCCTCCCCATCAGGGATCACTCACCTGAGTAATCCCGCTCTCATTCCCG
>JBIIMV010000412.1:0-5941 GCA_044337805.1 Bacteroidia bacterium | reverse complement strand
TATTGCTCCCGTTGCCGGAACAACAACTTCTATCGTTACCATTCCATGTACCGGAACAGGTTCCGTTAGCGTGCGCATGCGCGTCCTTGTGGCCGATGTGACTCCGAACACTGATCCTTGTGCTGCCATAACTTATGCTTCAGGTGAGATTGAGGAATACACGGTGAACATCAGTGGTGTTGGACGCGGTGTATGGACTGGTGCTATCAGCGACGACTGGGCTAACCCCGGTAACTGGGCTTGTAACGTGGTGCCTAATGGCTCCGACAACGTTATCTTCCCGCTTGGTTCACCAAACCTTCCTGCACGTCTTACATCTAACGAGGCTTGTAAAGACATCACTTTCGCTGCAGGCTCTCCATTCTTTACAACCACAGGTGTTAACCTCAATGGCTTTGAACTGGATGTGAAGGGTAACTGGAATGTTACCGGTTCTCCAAGTGCTGCTGTTGTGATGAACGGTTGCAACGGAACTGTGGTGTTCAGCGGTACCCTGGGTGCTCAGAACATCAATGGTGTAACCACTTTCGGTAACGTAAGAGTTAACAACGTTGCCGGTGTTGTAATCAACAAGGCTACAGGTGTTAATTGCGTGCTGCGTACCCAACTGGGTGCCATCACCACCGGCAACCTGCTCACCCTGCGTTCTTCGCTTACAGGTACTGCTCTTGTTGATCCTACCGGTACCGGTAGTATTTCAGGAAACGTAAATGTTCAGCGTCGTATTGGTGCTACAGGTGGTTACCACTACCTCTCCTCTCCGGTGAGCGGAGCAAGCATCGCAAACAGCACCACAGGTTGGTCTGATGACTTCCCCATCAACTCCGCCACAGATAACTACATCTATGATCCATTGGTAGCTTCTGTACCGGGTAACCTCTGGCCAACAGTTTGGGAATACGATGAAACCAACCCTAACGTCAATACTGCTTATGGTTGGGTTGGCGCAACAGGTGCAACAGATGCAATCACACCTTTGAAAGGTTTTGCTTGCATCACGCCTGCGAATGCCATGGTGGATGTTTTTGGTCCGGTGAACAACGGAACGGTAAACTTCAACGTTACCAAAGCTTCCGATGGTCTTAACCTTCTCGGAAACCCATATCCTTCACCCATCAGCTGGTCTGCTTTCATTTCAACCAATGGCTCCAGACTTGCGAACTCTTACTCTGCGTTCGTGACAAGTGGTGGATACGGTGGTAACTATGGTACCTGGAATGGTGTTACAGGAACCCTCGGCGTTGGTAACGTGATTGCCAGCTCTCAGGCCTTCTTCGTAACTGCCACTGCTGCAGGTGCCGTTACCGCTCAGAACACTCAACGTACCCTTGATCTGAACCCGACTTTCTTCGGCTACACAAGCGTTCCTGACCTGCTCCGCATGGAGGTTCAGGGTAACAATGCTGCTGACGAAACAGTGGTTTACTTCGATCCTTCTGCCAGTGATGCTTACAGTACTGCCAATGATGGAACCAAAATGCTGGCTACCCTGCCGGGCATACCAAGCATCTTTACCATCGCTGACAACCAAAGCCTCGCCATCAATGCAATGGGTTCTTTGAATCAGGATCGCTCTCTGCCACTGGGTGTCTTCATCCAGACCGGTGGTCAGTATAACCTGGTGGCTACTGATCTCAGCAGCTTCGCTCCAAGTGCAATGATTTACCTCGAGGATGCCCTTAACGGAACAATGCAGAACCTGCGTGCGAACAACAGCTACAGTGTTCAGCTTGCTCCCGGTACCTACACAAACAGGTTCTTCCTGCATGTTCGCCCTGCCGTTCAACTGGGTAGCCAGTCTGAATCTTGTGCCGGCAACGATGGTGTTATCACTGTAAATTATCCTTCTGCAAGTACTGTTGATGTAGAGGTTCTCAATGCAAATGGTCAGAGCGTAAGCACACTGAATGCATTCCAGGGTACCACCCAAATCAACAACCTCGCTGATGGAAACTACAGTGTTCAGATGACCTTTAACGGAGGTTACCAGGCAACTGACTATGTTCAGATTGCTGCAGGCAACAGCGTTAACGCCAGCATCAACGCTTCTGCACACAATGTTGACCTCGGCAGCAACACTCCTGTAGTGTTCACTGCTAATGTCAGCGGCGCTACTTCTTACACATGGAATTTCGGTGATGGAACTGTTCTTACCAATGCTCCTGCAAACGTAAGCCATACCTTCACCTCCGCCGGTGTTTATGAAGTAAGATTCGAAGCCACCAATCAGGTTTGTACAAGCACTGCTACCACCACTGTTACTGCTATCGCTCCTTCCGGTATTCAAAACAATGCCTCTGAAGCAGTGAAAGTATTCGGTGTTGAGAACCGTGTTACTGTTCAGTTCGGTACTATCGCAGACGGTAAAGGCCGTATCGAAGTATTGAACATGCTCGGTCAAAACCTCATCAGTGTTGATGTAGCTTCAACAAAAGGTACCCGCGAAATCGAGGTTCCGAATGTTGCTGTAGGTCATTATCTGGTGCGTGTAACAACCGCCGAAAAGGTGTTCACCCAAAAGGTGTATCTCACCAAATAAGGACAATCCGGAAGGAATGATAGTCAACTGTCTTCCTTTAAGGATTCCTTAACACCACCGGGAGAAATCCCGGAACCTAAGAAGGGGGAGCTTTTGCTCCCCCTTTTTTTATGAGTGCCTGTGATAAAAAATACTAATTTCACCCTTGAAAATTTGCATCGGGAACTGAATTCAACTTTATGAAAAACACTGAATTGGAAACTCTGGCCGCTGTCTTCCTCTCAGGCCCGGGAAGTGTTGAATCCAAAAAGGCAGAAAAACAACTCCTGGCCTATAGAAATCCCGGCTTTGCTGAGACCTTGTTTCACTTGCTCACCCGTGAAGGCAACGATTCAAACAAAGGGGCCCTGCTCCGAATCTGCTGGGAAAATGGCGCAGATTTTTCTGCTTTCAGTCTCGCACTGATTGATATGGTGAAACTCGCCCCATGGCCTCTTGCCATTGAGGCTTTCTCTGTGATGGAAAACAACAGACCTGATACCTTTCCTCCCGAAAAAAAAGAACAAGACCTGAACCATATTCTTCAGGGTTTTGATAAGCTTGATGATCAACGTAAAGCCTTTACTGGCCGATTAATTGAATTATATGAAAACAATAATGAAGACCCGTTTTAACACTTGCTGGTACTTGCTGTCTGCCTCCATTTTGGCAGCCTCTCTTTTCTCCTGTAAAAAACTGATCGAGGAAACGGTTTGCCTGGCTCCGGCCACCTTGAATGTAAAAGGTGTGACCGATACTTCTGCCACGTTTGAATGGCCCGCTGCCCAGGAGTCTGAACAGTATATTGTAAAGGTCGTCGCCTCCGGCCAAAGCTGGAACGGTGCACTGGAGAAGAGAACCACAGGGTCGGTAACCTCTGTTACGTTTGATAATCTTCAGCCCGGATTGAATTACCTTGTAAAGGTTCAATCCAACTGCCCGGGCTCTAATAGCGATTTTACCGCTGAATTTCCATTTACAACGTTGACATCTAAAGTATTTGACATTTCCAAAAAGTGGAGAATATCCAAACTGCAGTCTAATGGCATCAATCTTGTTTTGCAGTCAGGTGATTATGCCGAATTTATTGCTCCTGATGTCTATAATCAAATGCTGCTCGGGGCTTACTCTAATGGATCCTGGTCTCTTTCCGGTCCAGCTCAGGATACGCTGATCCTGAACACCGGGGCTTCCAGAAAGTACCGTATAAGGGCGCTTTCAGCCGGCTTCTTCAGGGGCGTGGGCATGGGGAATATCTCAGGTGATACGCTTGAACTAAGTTCCTTCTGATTTATTCATCCCGCATGCTTGAAAGCTGTCGGTAGGCCTCTAGCTTTTCCATCAGGTCTTCATGATTTCCTGAACCGGCAACCTTTCCTTCGTCCAGAAAATAAATGTTGTCACAATGCATCAGTGTCGCAGGTCGGTGACTGATAATCAGCGTTTGCCTGAACTTTAGCTTTGACAGCTCCCCACTGATGCGCTTTTCTGTGAGCGGGTCAATGGCCGAAAAACAATCATCGAGCACCAGAATGCTGCCGGGTTTTTTTATTGCCCTGGCTATGGATACTCTTTGTTTCTGTCCGCCCGAAAGCATCAGGCCCCGCTCACCTACAAGGGTGTTTCGTCCTTCTTTTAACTCCTCTACCGTTTCACTAAGGCCTGAAGTTGTAAAGATTTCTTCCCATTGTTTTTCATCCGGGCTTTCCCGACTGATGTTTCTTGCCAGAGTATCTGAAAACAAAAAAACATCCTGAAAAACAATGCTTAGCCGCGACCTCCATTCTTTTAAATCGAACTCCCTGATGTCTGTTCCTCCATACCTGATACAGCCTTCATCCGGATCATACTGCCTGAGCAGAAGGGCAATCAGGGTACTTTTGCCTGAACCTGTTCTTCCGGTTATTCCTGTCAGTCTACCACTCAAAATACGGAGGTTTATCCCATTCAGGGCTGTTATCCCTGTTTCAGGATACCGGAAACTAACCTGCTCAAAACTCAATATCCCATCTTCAGGAACCGGCTTGTTGCCTGACTTTATGAAGGGCTTGCTGTCGAGAAACGCATTGATTCTCGATTGAGAAGCTGATGCTTTCCTGACAAGGGAGCTCACCCAGCCAATGGAGGTAACAGGCCATGTCAGCATATTGACATAAATCACGAATTCCGCTATGCTCCCCAGGGTGATTTCTCCTTTTAGATGATAGTAGCTGCCCGCAAAAATGACAAGCAGGTTACTCAATCCTATGAGAAAACCCACCAGGGGAGAGAATAGACTTTCGGTGCGGTAAATCGACATTTGGGCCTCCATGCTCCGGGCAGACATGCTGTTCATAAGTCCTGAAAAAAGCATTCCAGCATGAAAACTTCTGATAATACGGATACCTGAAAAAACAGACTGAGACAAGGATGAAATATCTGAAACCGCTTTTTGCGCTTCCAGACTCTTTTTGTGAATGTTCTGGCTAACACGGTAAATTCCAATGGCAAGAAAGGGCAGGGGAATGAGTATGATGAGGGTTAAGGCAAGATGAATGCTGCACATCACGGATAGCGTGATGATGAACAGAACGATAAGGTTCACGCTGTACATCAGGGCAGGACCCATATACATGCGCACCTGAGATACATCTTCGCTGATGCGTGCCATCAGGTCGCCGGTCTGTTGGGTTTTAAAAAAACGGGTGTCTTGTATGAGATAATGTCCGAAAATCTGGTTCTTGAGGTCATATTCCATATGTCGCGAAACCACGATGATGCCTTGCCGCATAAAGAACATGAATATGCCTCTCAGTAGAGTTGATCCAATGATGAGGGCAAGAAAAAAGAGTAGGTCGTGCGAGAAGGTGTCGGTCCGGAAGGCATTCAGCCCCACTTCCTCCACCGGTCTCTCAGCAGATAGCTTGTTTTGAAGAAGGTTTATTGTTTCGCGGGTGTACCGGGCAGGAATGATGGAAAAGACGTTCGACAAGGCAACAAAAAGTACCCCGGCAAGCAGCCTGATGCGGTATTTCCAGAAAAGCGGTCGAAGTTTGGCTAAGGCCCCCAATTTTTTTGGACAAAAATATCCTTTGATATGGTGTTTTCACAACAATTTTAGGTTAGACAGTAAATTAATGCAGTGCCATCATTTAATATTTTTTCGCTCCCTGTTATGTGGTAAAAAATGACGTAATTTGCGCAGATTTTTGGGCCTTGTGCCTCTTTTTTTCAATATGGCTGAAATTCTAGAACCCGGAAAAAAAACAACTCAGGAGGGCAACGTTCTTGCCCAGATGAGTCTTAACGACCATGAGCAGGTAGTGTTCTGTAGCGACAATGCCACCGGTCTTAAGGCAATTATTGCCATTCATAACACCACACTGGGCCCCGCTCTCGGAGGAACCAGAATGTGGGCATATAACAATGAGGCAGAAGCGCTGA
>JBIIMV010000079.1:0-6048 GCA_044337805.1 Bacteroidia bacterium | reverse complement strand
TGTAGTCGGTCCTGCATGCTACTATACCTTCGATCCCTATTGTGGTTGCGATAACGTTACGTATCAGAACCAGTGCTGGCTCAACAATGCCGGCGTTCAATATTACTCTCAGGGTCCCTGTGATGCATTTGCCTTAAGCATTGATCTCAATCCTACGATTGAATTTCTCTATCTCAGCGTTGTATTTAAACAAGCCTCCAACATGAGGCTCTTTATTACCGACCTGTATGGCAGGTTTTACTACAACGCTTATTACAACAACCAAAGCTTTTCCAAACTCACCATTCCGGTGAACACTTTTCCTGCCGGAATGTACCTTGTTTTTATTGAAAGCGGTGGTCTGCTCAAGCATGCCAAGCTGGTGAAGGTGAACTTCTGAACATGCACGCAGCCCTTGTACAGAAACCGCTGGATGCCCTGAAGCAATACTGGGGTTACGATGCCTTTCGCGGTATTCAGGAGGAGGTGATTGCCAATGTGCTTGATGGTAAAGATAGCATCGCCCTGATGCCAACGGGTGGGGGTAAGTCGCTGTGCTACCAGATTCCCGGTCTTTGCCTTCCCGGCCTTACCATCGTGATCACACCCCTCATTGCGCTGATGAAAGATCAGGCCGATGACCTTAACAGAAGGAAAATACCCGCCGCCTGTATCCATGCCGGATTAAAACGCAGTGAGGTTGATGTCTTGCTTGAAGAAGCCGGTCAAAGACAGATAAAGTTCTTATTCCTCTCCCCTGAACGTTTGCAGGCACCGCATTTCCTGCAAAGACTTGAGCGCCTGCCCATAAGCCTCATCGCCGTTGATGAGGCGCATTGTATCTCACAATGGGGCTATGATTTCAGACCGGCTTACCTCCGTATCGCTGATGTCAGAGAGTGGGTCACCGATATCCCAGTATTGGCACTCACCGCAACGGCCACTGCTGATGTTATTCATGATATTGCCTTAAAGCTTAAACTCCGCAGCGTACAGATTTTCAGAATGAGCTTCGCCCGCAGCAACCTGCATTATATGGTGCTGCACGAAGAAGATAAATGGAACCGTATGCTGGGTGTTTTTCAAAAGATTCCCGGCTCGGGCCTTGTTTATCTTCGTAACAGAAGGAAGACCGAAGAGGTGGCGAAGTTTCTCAATGAATCCGGTATCGCTGCTTCATTTTACCATGCCGGACTGGAACAGGAGGAACGTGCAAAGCGCCAGCAGGACTGGCTGGATGGAAAAGTAAGGATAATGGCATGTACCAATGCTTTCGGCATGGGCATCAATAAGCCCGACGTTCGAACCGTGGTGCACATGTCCTTGCCCGATTGCGTTGAAAACTATTTTCAGGAGGCCGGCAGGGGAGGACGTGATGGGAACACGGCATACGCAGTTTTACTTTACGAACCTAACGATGCCATAGAGTTGCGAAGACAACTGGAGGAGAGCTTCCCCGAACTTCCCCTGATCAGGCAGGTTTACCAGGCACTCGCCCACAGGTTTCAGATTGCCGCAGGAACAGTCTCTGATAAAAGCTATGAGCTCGATGTTGCCGCATTTTGCGATACCTTTAAACTAAATCCGCTTACGGTGTTTCACAGTATCCGACTGTTGGAAAAAGACGGACTCATCACCTTTACCGAAGACAGCATGCTGCCATCGCGCATTCTTGTTATTGTAAGCTACAAAGACCTTTATGAAGTGCAGGTCTTCGGTCCCGGACTTGATGCACTGATCAAACTCCTGCTAAGAAATTATAGCGGACTATTCGACCATCATGTGAGAATATCTGAATATGAACTTGCCGGAAAAATGCGTTTGCCCGTAGAAAAAATTGAAGGTATGCTCCATCACCTGCATGCACGTGGCATTATTGAATATCTGCCCCGCACCAGGCATCCTCTGATTACTTTTCTCGACCAGCGTATCGATTCAAAAAACCTGCGTATCAGTCCGGAAAATCTTAAACATAGAAAGGAACATTACCACAATAAAATTGAACAGATTATCTCCTACGCATCGGGAACAACGGTATGCCGCAGTGTTTGGCTCCTGAATTATTTTGGCGATACAAACGGCGTTCCCTGCGGAAATTGTGATGTTTGTATTCGTAACAGAAAACTTGCCGGTCCGCAGGATAAGCTCCGCCTCGCCCTGCTTCAGCTTGTCGCGCAGTCGAATGTTCGCATTCATGAACTCCCGGATTTCTTACCCGATGAAATTCCTCAAAGCATTATTGAATATGCAAATCTCATGGTAGACAATAAGTCCCTGATGATTGATGCGCATGGCTTTCTCCGGCTTTCAACATGAATAAATTATTTCTTATATTATTACTGGCTCTTGGCTTCATACACCGCGCCTCTGCAGGTTTGCAGCATGATGATGCCTTGTTTCCCGCCACATCTTCCTCTGATTGGATTGGCAGAGTTAGAATCGCCTCGGGGCATACCCTTCAAAATCCTGTTAATGGTTTATTATATACCTATTATAATGTAAAAATATATAGTCTTTATAAGGGTGATACACTTTCCCTGCCTTTGATGATTCATGGTGGTCAACTCGACAATGTTATGCAGCGATCGTCTGTGGAATATTATCCCGCAGAAGGTGAAATCCTGTTGCTCTTTGCCCGCGTAACACATGACTTCCGCGGTGAAAAAGTATGGCGCCCGGTTTATGCACAGGCCGGAATTTTCTACGAAGGCTTCATAGATTACTCCGGAAATGTCGCGCTAAACAGGTCTGTAATGCAACAACACGATTCTGTTCTGTCGGCTCAGGGCATGCTCCCCGTTTCTGTTGCTCCTATCCCGCAGCCGGCTTCCAACAAGTCTCTTGTATTCATACGCTCTATGAGTCCGTTGGATATTCATGCCGGAACCGGTGAAGTCCTCACCATTGAAGGCTTTGGATTCGGTGATTTTTTTGTGCCCGGATATCTGAGTTTCCGTGATGCCAATAAGGGCGGCATGCAGTATTTTTCATGCCCTGCTCAAAGTGTTGTCTCATGGAGCGATAAGCAGATCAGGGTTAAGGTGCCTGCCGGTGCCGGCAGCGGTCCGGTCATTGTTGACAATGGCAGCAATGCCGCTACTTCCTCCACCTCACTCAACATTCCCTGGGGACTCATCAACACGGGTAATCCTGATCCCGTTTTTCTGGCAAACGCGGTGAAGAAAAACAACAATGGTGGCTACGAGTTTTTCATGAACAACAAATTCTTTCAGTCAACCGAAAATAAGCTTGCCTTTGAACGTGCACTGCAAACATGGCGCTGTCGTTCACTTGTCAATTTTACTCTGAAAGGAGAAACGGAAATCAATGGTACCGCATCTGACGAAAAGAATGTGGTTTCATGGGACGATCAGAATCAGCTCGACCCGGGTGTGATTGGTCTCTGTTATTGTTACTACTCCTCCTGTGAGCAGGGTAAATGGTATCTGGATGAACTTGATCTTTTGTTTCGCGAAAATCTTGCGTGGCATACAGGCGCCGATGCCCCCTCTGCCCTGAATTACGACTTTGAAACGGTTGCATTGCATGAGTTGGGACACGGGCAACAGTTGTCGCATGTGAATACCCAAAACGATCTTATGTATTACAGTCTCGCCAAAGGACAGGCCCGAAAAGCCCCCGGAGATTTTAACCTGGAAGCGGTGGATGAGTGGTTCAGGGTCTCGGATACATGGAATGCCTGCAGCCTCGCCCGAATGCAAAGAATTCCCGCTTCGGTATGTTCTGATATTGATTTCGGATTTTATGAGCCTGCTGTTTATCCTAACCCATTTGCTGAAATTTTAAACATGGATTTTTTTCTTGATTCAGCCGGACAAATAAATATTCAGTTGTTTGACCTCCGGGGACGCAGAATATTGTCATTCAGCGAAACCGCTGAAACGGCAGGTAAATATTCTTACCGTATCGATCCACGAAACTTTGTTGTGAATGCCGGCATCTATCTTCTCAGGATTGATGCTCCGGGTTATTCGAAAACTCAAAAGATAATCAGCTATTGATATGTCGCTTCCTAACATTTCACCCATCCATACCTCATCCTGGAATAGCCTGAAAAACATCAGCAGAGGCTACAGGAATTTCTCTTTGAACAAAGCATTTGCGATTGATCCTGAGCGTTTTCAAAAATACCATGTCAGACATGAGGGGTTCCTTTTTGATTACAGCAAAAATTTTATGGAGAAGGATGTAAAGAGCCTGCTGCTTGATTTAGCTCAGGAATGCCGTTTGCAGGAGGCAGTTGAAGCGATGTTCAGAGGTGAGGCAATCAACCGTACTGAGAACAGGTCTGTTTTGCATGTCGCATTAAGGGGATCATCCGACGACACGCAGATAAAGGATTTGGTCGGGGCCAGACTTTCTGCCATGCAGGCTTTTGTAAATAAATTGCATGGCAATGAGATTCGTGGATGTAGTGGTCAACCTATCTGCCATATTGTTAACATTGGCATCGGCGGCAGTGACCTTGGTCCGGCCATGGCATGCGAAGCGCTTCGACCCTTTCATTTACCCGGTTTCAGGATAAGCTTTGTATCGAATGTGGATGGTGCACATCTTCAAGATGTGTTGAAGGAGGCCCGTGCAGAAGAGACCTTGTTCATCATTGCTTCCAAGACTTTCACCACACAGGAGACCATGATCAATGCTCATGCTGCGAAAGCCTGGTTTCTCTCTAACGGTGGCGATGAGGCGGGGGTGCAATGCCATTTTGCCGCCATCTCAACCAACATCGCACTTGCTACTGCCTTTGGTGTAAGGCAAGAGTTTATCTTCGGATTTGAAGACTGGGTAGGAGGGAGGTATTCTGTGTGGTCATCGATAGGTTTGTCGCTTGCCTGCGCCATTGGCTTTGATCGTTTCCTTGAATTTTTGAATGGTGCACATAGTGCCGACCAGCATTTCAGATATACCGAACCGGAGAAAAATATACCCGTGCTGATGGGCCTGCTGGGAATATGGTATCGCAATTTTCTCGATGCCGAAACCCATGCAGTGCTTCCTTACGCGCAGCACCTGTCTAAGTTTCCTGAATGGCTGCAGCAGGTAGATATGGAGAGCAATGGCAAACAGATTAACCGCGATGGCATGCGGGTTACTTATGAGACCGGACCGGTCATTTGGGGTGCACCCGGCACCAACGGTCAACATGCTTTCTTTCAACTGCTGCACCAGGGAACATCTCTGATTCCGTGCGATTTTATTGCTGCGGCAAGGCCCGTAGATACAGATGAAAAACAGCATCAGGTGCTGTTGAGCAATTTTGTTGCACAAACAGAAGCTTTACTGAAAGGCAAGACGATAGAAGAGGTGCTGTCAGAGATGCGCGCTTCGGGCAAGCAGGTGAAAGAAATAGACCTGGTTGCCACACACCGTGTTTTTACAGGCAACAAGCCCTCCACGACTATCCTGGTTCCCAAACTTGATCCTTATTATCTCGGCATGTTGATGGCCATGTATGAGCATAAGATATTTGTTCAGGGTATCATCTGGAATATATACAGTTTCGATCAGTGGGGTGTGGAACTCGGCAAAGTATTGGCAGGAGATATCCTAAAAGAAATGGAAGCAGGAAAGATACAGGGAAGCCACGACAGCAGCACCAGCGCCATTCTTGATTATGTGATCAATGCCGGTCTGTTATCCTGAGAATTTTTTAGGCGCTTGTCTTTTTTATGAAGCAAGCTCCTTTGTATCCTGTGTAGTAAAGGCGAAACGGATATTCCGGTTTATCTGGTTTGTTTGTAATAGTATTATCAGAACTTATGAAACCAGGAACACATTGGAAAAGGAAAAACAGTATTCGTTGCACTGAAACTCAATACACTTGCAAGGCTTATCTGGAATGCCTTTTTTTCACTTTTCTGGAACCTCATCCCCGGCATAATAAGTAGCGCGGAGGTATAATATTTTGTGTTGGTTACGGTGTTGGTAAAAACTCCATCTACGTATTGCCCTCCGTCATAATATCCCGCACTTATCTGGTTATATTCTGAACTGGATTTCAGTTTTTGGAACATAAACACCATAGAGTCAAATACAATGCTCGCT
>JBIIMV010000156.1:0-4675 GCA_044337805.1 Bacteroidia bacterium | reverse complement strand
CCATGCCCTGCTTCGTCCTGAACCTTAGCCAACAATGCTGCCTTTCTCCGAAGACTAGGGGCACGCGTTATCCAGTTTCCTTCAGGAAGCATGCCAACAATCTCAGAATGAGCATGCTGCGCAATCATTCTAATCAGTTGCCTGCGGTATTTTTCAGGCATCCAGTCTTTAGGTTCAATTTTCAGTCCTTTGTCTATTTTCTCCTGAAAATTATTGAGCAATTGTGTTTCTTCCATACCGGAGGTTTTTGGGATGTACAAATTTACGCTTTTGCGTTAAGTCTCAAAGCTTCAAACAAGCGTGGGCTTCTGTTGTTCAAAATCTTAATTTTGCACCTCTTTCATTATGACCAGATTCTACCCAATCCAAATTGCCAACATCACGCAAGAAACTCCTGACTGTGTATCTATCGTTTTAGATGTTCCGGCCCACCTAAGAAACGACTTTCGATATAAGGCGGGGCAATATATTACCTTCAGACTGAAACTCAATGGAGAAGAATTAAGGCGCTCCTACTCGCTTTGCAGCAGCCCTGACACTGACGGAGAATGGCGCGTGGCGATAAAAAAAGTTCAAGGGGGCCGGGGTTCGGTATTTCTGAATGAGCAGGTTAAAATCGGTGATGTTCTCGAGGTAATGGCGCCTGAAGGCAATTTCACTGCTCCCTTTTCAGCAGACCGAAAAAAACATTACGTGCTTTTCGCAGGCGGTAGCGGTATCACCCCAATGCTGTCGATTCTTAAAACGGTACTAAAAACAGAGCCATCCAGCTCTGTTACCCTATTCTATGGAAACAGAGACAGGGAGTCTGTCATTTTCTTTAAACAGCTTCAGGAGATTCAGTCTTCTCATTCTGACCGATTCCGTGTATTGCATATACTCGAAAATTCCGGTTCTGATGAGACAGGAATTCAAAAGGGAATACTTAATACTGAAAAAAACAACTCCCTGATTGCCGAGTATGTCAAAGAAGCCGCTTTGTGTGAGTATTTCATTTGTGGGCCCGGCCCGATGATGGAATGTGTAAAGGAATCACTCAAGAATTCAGGAGTGCCTGATAATCTTGTACACATCGAGTATTTCAGTTCAGGCGCTCCCGTAAAAGGATCTGAACAGAAAGAAAATGCCTCCGGTTATAAAAATGCTGAAATTACCATCATCTGTGATGGAGATGAAGTGCATACCGTTTTAATGAGCAATGAAAGCGTTCTGGAAGCTGCACTTCGAAATAATCTGGATGCCCCCTATGCCTGTCAGGGAGGCAGCTGTTGTACCTGTAGAGCAAAACTTATTGAAGGCAAAGTTGAGATGAAGGTTAATTATGCCCTTCTTGAGAGTGAGGTTAAAGAAGGATTTATTCTTACCTGTCAAAGCTATGCGCTCAGCGAAAAGCTGATTGTAGATTACGATCGTGGCAGATAATAAGCAACTCTGAAAAACATTTCTCATGAACAAACTTTTCATTTTTACTGCTACAATATTCACCATAGGGTTGCATTCAATTGGTTTTTCTCAAGAAGCAAAGCCTCTTACATCAGGGAAGGTCTCACATACGCCAGCATCTAAGGCCTTACTGCGGGCTCAGTCTTTTGCCGAAGACATGAAAAAAACGCTCTCCCTGAATGATCAGGAATACAAGGATGTTTTGAGAATTTCCATGGAGGCTGCAAATAAGGTGGAAAAAGAAAAGTTGAAGCATCAAAGTCTTGAATTAACGGAACAGGCAATAAGGCAAATCAGAAACGACAAGCTGATTCAATTGCAAACCCTCCTGGGCAGGGAAAGGATGAATCTTTGGAAAAAGCACCAAAAATCCCAAAGGATAGCCAAAAATTCACCAACCGAACTTCTGGAAGACTAAGCTTTGGATCATTCGGATACTCGACTGCCGCACCTTGATGCTGCAAGGTTTCTGGCTTTTGTACCCGTTTTTTTTCATCACTTTGTAAATCAGCTTTCATGGCCGGAAGTGCTGAAACAGCGCTTTTCCATTGGCATCATCGGCCTGGATTTCTTTTTCGTTTTATCCGGATTCATCCTGAGCCAACGATACCTTACCGGAGAAAGTGCACAAGGAAAAAAATATATTGTATTTGGATATCTTCTAAAACGAATCGGACGTACCTGGCCCTTGTATATATTGTGGTTTCTGATGGGTTTATGCTGCAGGTTCTTTCACCTCACAACTTCGCAAACAGGAGGTTTAATTCATTGGCTGAGTTTCTCTCTCAATTTTGAAATGATTCAAGATGCGAAAACCTTCTGGTTCCCGACCGCAGTGCTGTGGTCGATTTGTGTTGAAGAGCAGTTCTACCTGTTGATCTCACTTTTACTGCTGGCTCCACGCTTCACACCTATTGCGGGCATGATGATGGTTTTGGGTTCATTGGCTTTCAGAGCCGGATCTTCAGAGAATGAACTATATTTTCATACGCTATCATATGCGGGAAATTTTGGGATAGGCTTGATGATTCCCTTCCTTTCCACGAATCTAAAAGAGAAGCTTTCATCCAATTACATTGCCTTTATGGCATGTATCCTTCTTGCGTTTTGTTCAATTAAATTTCAGGAATGGTTTCAATCAGGCACGGCTTTGATTTTTGAACCGTTTATTTTTTCCGGCTTGTTTATGCTGTTTATTCTAAACTGGACCTTCAACGAAGAGCCCCTTTTTATGCCCGGAAAAATAAAGTGGATGTCGTTTATGGGCCAACGCTCCCTGGGTCTGTATTTATTTCACACGGTAGCGATTATTCTGACCTTTAAAGTTTTAGACCATGATCGTGTTGCTCGTGACTTGTCAGCGTTTTTTTGTTCACTTGGCCTAACATTATTGATGACCTACATATCCTTCAGGTACTTTGAGTCACCTCTGAACAAACTAATCAGAGGGCTTAATACGAAGTGGCCCAAAAAGGATTAGTTGTTTCCAAATGGTATCAGAGTGATGCCGGCACTGAAAGGATATAACTCCGGACCCTTGCCATTTTTAAACATGCCTGACAAGGCATAGTCGGCATACAAATTTACCCCACGAAAACCAACCCGCAACATAAGGCTGTAACGAAAAGGATTAAGGTTATAGGAATCCTTTACCACCTTTTTTTGTCTGCCATTTTCATCCCAAATCTGTTTTGTTCTTGATCCAAGTCTTATCCCACCAACAATCCCGGCACCAAGATGAAAAGCTTTTTTTGGATTTGCATGCGTTGCAAACTGCAAGAATAAGGGAAGGGTGAGATAGCTTACCTTTAGCATATTTTTACGATAATCTACACCTGCCATTATCGTATCTAAAATCGGCGAGTTGGCAGTTAGTGATATACTTTTATCAAACATAAACCGATTAAAGGTAAAGCCCATTCCATACCCGAGTGTGAGATAATTCCTGATGATACGAAGATGCCCTTCCAGGGGATTAAAGTTGATATTAATACTTCTGGGATAGTCAAGTTCATACTCCTTCATGGGAATAGCGAAGGATTTAAATGCCTCATGATAATAGCCATTGATTCCCAATTCAAATCCGCTCCAAATATTTTTTACGGGTGCTTTGCGTACCTGATAGGAAGGGTTATTCCCTCCATCGTCGTCGTCGGTTTCATCTTCAATTTCAACTCCCTTCCTTTGCCCGGTTTCATCCTCAATGATGATGATCTTAGTGTCTCCTATTCTTATGCTGGTTGTATCGTCTTTTTGTGATGACTTTCCTGAACCACCTTCTTCTTCGCTTTCTTTAGCATTTCGACCGGTTTGTCTCACCGAACCTAATCCGGAGATTCTCACTTTCCTCTCCTGGGGGTCACCGGAATATAAAATTGATCCCACCCCGCTTACGCTGGCATCAAGTGAATTCAAAGCGTTGACCTTAGCGTCTCCGGCTCCGCTGATGGATACCTTCACCGCGTTTGCGTCAAGTTTACGAGCATCCAAATCGCCAGCGCCACTAATAGTCGCATCCAATGATGTACATTTTCCGGAAAGCTCAATATTTCCTGCTCCGCTTATTGAAACGGAAACATTACCGAAATCTCCGCCAAGCATCAAATCACCTGCGCCACTCAAAATCAATTCGGGGCTGCAATTGGTAATTTCCCCCTTTGAACTAAAATCGCCTGCGCCCCTAATCTCAATACGTTTGGGACAAGTTCCGTATAATGTAATTAGTAACTTTTCATTCTTTTCATATAAAATTTTTACCTCATCCCCTGTTTGATCTACGATACCTTCTTTTGCCGATTTTGGATCTTCAATAGTATAGCCGTAAACCTGCGAGGGAATAAATACAACATCAGCGCTGCCACTGACGCTTATCTTTGAGAAAGACTTTAAAATATTGGCAGGGGTTTGTGCCCGACCTTGGTTATGGACGGACAAAAAGCTCAACAGAGCTATCAAAAAACTGAAACTTGTTTTCATTGCGTGATTGTTTTCATGAGTGTGACGTTCCTCCCTTTGGATTTGTTACAAAAATTATCAATGTGATATCCTAACAAAAATAAGAAGGGTATCAGGTCTTGACAGAAAGTGCCAGCCTGAAGGCTGTTCCAAACAAAAGCGCTGAAAACAAAAGGTGAATCGGTTGTAAAAGATTAGGTAGAGAGAGTCCACTCAATATCATACCCGCCAAACCTTCAAGTGCAAGCAAAATCAAAAGATTCCTTTCATAAGTTGC
>JBIIMV010000078.1:0-6060 GCA_044337805.1 Bacteroidia bacterium | reverse complement strand
ACCTCAGGGACTATGCGATTATAGACCCAAACGGTTTTTTAACCGAATACAATCAATTTGTCATCTTCGATGAAGTACAACGTGTTCCTGAACTATTTTCCTATCTGCAAACCAAAGTTGATGAAGACAGGATCATGGGGCAGTATATTTTGTCGGGCTCGCAGAACTTTCATTTAATGCGCAACATTACGCAGAGTCTGGCAGGCAGGGTAGCCTTATTTAAGCTTTTGCCCTTCGACATGCAGGAGATGCAGCAGGCAGGGTGGCTTGACGAAGATTACGCTGTGAATTTGCAGAGAGGTTTTTATCCGGGCATATATGACAGAGAGATTCCCCCGAAGTTCTTTTACTCCAACTACATACAAACCTATGTAGAAAGAGATTCATCAGAACTTTTACAGGTAAAAGACCTGAAGCAGTTCAGGAATTTTATATCACTATGTGCGGCGCGTGTTGGGCAGTTACTGAATTTAAATTCTCTGGCCAATGAATGCGGCATATCTCAACCAACGGCTAAATCATGGATTTCAGTGCTTGAAACCAGTTACATTGTTTATCAGTTGCAGCCCTATCATGCCAACATCAACAAGCGTATCACGAAGAGTTCCAAGCTTTATTTTTACGACACCGGATTATTGTGTTATTTACTGAAGATCAATGATGCAAAGAGTTTGAAGGTCAGTCAGCATAAGGGAAGTTTATTTGAGAATTTCGTCATAAATGAATACATCAAGCAGAATTACCATCAGAACCTCTTGCTTGATTATTGGTTCTGGCGTGATGCGGTAGGACACGAAGTAGATTTCATCTGGCAGCATTCCGAGAAATTAAATCTTGTAGAGATAAAAGCCGGGGAAACCATCATGACGGATATGTTCAGGGGACTGAGTTATTTTGAAAAGTATTTACCGGATTTAATCAGCAGTAAAACGCTGGTTCACACAGGTACCTATAACCAGAACAGGTCTGCGGGCAAGGTGCTGAGTTGGAAAAATATTTTGAGAAAAACTTAAAGGAAAAAGTGTGCAGCGCATTTTTAATCCTTGACAGATATCATGTTTGAACATGAAAGTAACAAAGCGGAAAGCCAATTGCACTTCCGCTTTTTTTTGAGCTGATTAAAAAATTGTGGCAAAAAAGACCCTGGTTAGCGGACAGGGCACGGCAACAATCAAACCGTAAACAATGGCATCAAAATCTACCTCACCAGCTCCACGAACAGCTCTCTTCCCTCTCTTGGCTTAATGGAGTTCAAACATGGCAGCATGGTTACGGAACGAAACCAAGGAGTGAAGCAGGATGTATATTCATCCAGTGTTCCTCCGAATGGGGGTCCTTCGGTATTTGACAGCACAGTAAAAAGCAGACCCACCAGTCGGGCACCGGGACGAAGCAAGTTGTGCATCTTTTCTGCATATGCATGACGCATGGCGGGCTGCAGCGCACAGAAGAATGTCTGTTCAACGATCAAATCATAGCTTCCCTCATGTTCGAAGAAATCCTGCTGATGTAAATGATGCGAGGGAAAGTCAGGGTTACGCTGACTGAAAGAAGCAAGGGCTTCAGGAGCCAGGTCGAGCACGTTCACATGGGTAAAGCCATTTGCATGCAGGTATTCAGCCTCCCAGGCATTGCCTGCACCCGGAATCAGAATGGATTGGTCCTTATCAACCAAAGTTTCAAAGAAAGCCAGCAGGGGTGTTGTCGGGGCACCGGCATCCCAGCCGGTTTCTCCGTTTTGCCAGCGTTTGCGCCAATATTCGGCGTCAAGTTTGTTTGCTTGCATCAGTCTTCACGTTTTTCAAGCAAGGCAACACTTTCGACATGATCAGTATGAGGGAACATATCGACAGGCTGCACCTTCAAGGACCGGTATTTCTCATTCAAAATAGCGAGATCACGGGCCTGAGTAGAGGGATTACAACTCACATATACGATACGCTGCGGATGCATTTCCATCATTTTCCTCACTACATCTTCGTGCATACCTGCACGGGGCGGGTCGGTGATAATGACGTGAGGGGCGCCATGCCGTTCAACGAGTGCATCATTCAGCACCTCCTTCATATCGCCTGCATAGAAATGCACGTTTTGGATATTGTTAAGTTCAGCATTTGCCTTTGCGTCTTCAATAGCGCGTTCCACATATTCGATGCCGACCACCTTTGATGCCCTTTGAGCGACGAATTGAGCAATGGTACCCGTACCTGTATAAAGATCGTATACGGTTTCGTGTCCTTGCAAACCCGCCATTTCTCTTGTTACCTGATACAAACGCACTGCCTGATGAGGGTTGGTCTGATAGAAGGATTTTGCTCCAATACGAAAACGAAGTCCTTCCATATTTTCCTCAATAAAATCACGTCCGGAAAAAACTTGAGTTTCCAGATCAGTGAATGAATCGTTCGACTTGGTATTGATGATATACTGCAGAGAGGTAATAAAAGGGAAGGCCCGGAGCAAGGCTGAGAGCAGGATTTCTCTGTTTTCATCATTTCCTTCATTGACGATAAGCACCACCATCCATTCACCACCGATGGTATTTCTGATCATCAGGTTACGGAGCCAGCCGCGGCGATGTTTAGGGTCGTAGAACTCCCATTTATTTTTCAGTGCGAGTTCTTTCACGAAGTTGCGGATGGCATTGCCGGTTTCATCCTGAAGGAAGCATCGTTCAATGTCGAGCACTTTATCGAAGCGGCGTGGAACGTGAAAGCCTAAACCGGGGATATGTTCTTTGGGTCGTTCCCCGGAAAACTCTGTAAGCCAGCGTTTATCGGCGAAGGTGTACTCAAGTTTATTTCGGTAATAGCGTTGCATCGGGGAAGGCACAATCGGCAGAAACAGGGTTTCAATGCCGCCTATTCTTCTGATATTTTCTTCCACATGTTTTTGCTTGAACTGAAGCTGAGCATGGTAGCTGAGGTGCTGCCATTTGCAGCCACCACAGACGCCAAAGTGTTTGCAGAAGGCGGGAGTTCGATGGTCAGATGACTTTATCAACTCAGACAATTCGGCATCGGCGAGTGAAGATTTCGACCTTTTGACCTTTGCCATCACGGTATCTCCGGGAACGGCACCTTTCACAAAAATCACTTTTCCTTCCCAGCGACCAACCCCTTTACCCTCGATACCGGTATCGGTAATTTCCAGCGGGCCAATGATGGTATCTGACTTCATTTTCATGTGTGACAAAGGTAGTATTTACGGCATTTTGAAGCCTCAATTCAAGGGCTTACCTTTGCAGGTATGGAAATGCATCTCAGACAACAGCTCAGCAGCGCCGAAGCTATGGAATTGGAGAACCGCTACGGAGCGCACAATTATCACCCTATTCCTGTGGTGCTCGACAAGGGAGAGGGAATTTTTGTCTGGGACACCGAAGGCAAAAAATACTATGATTTTCTTTCGGCATATTCTGCCGTCAATCAGGGACATTGTCATCCCCGCATTGTAAATGCCCTCATTAACCAGGCCCGAAAGCTCACCCTCACTTCCAGGGCTTTTTATAACAGTCGTTTGGGTGAATACGAAGAATACATCACCCGCTATTTCGGCTACGACAAGGTATTGCCGATGAATACCGGAGTAGAAGGAGGCGAGACGGCGCTCAAGCTTGCACGAAAGTGGGGTTATATGGTAAAAAGCATACCTGAGAATCAGGCCAGGATGGTATTTGTGGAAGGTAATTTTTGGGGACGAACACTGGCTGCCATTTCCTCTTCTACCGATCCGAGCAGCACCGGGGGATTTGGTCCATTTATGCCCGGCTATGATGTAATTCCCTACAACGATACAGAAGCGCTGGAAAAGGCCCTCTCCCACCCTCACGTGGCAGGATTCATGTTTGAGCCTATACAGGGAGAGGCCGGCGTGGTGGTGCCTGATGATGGCTATCTGACAAAAGTAAGAGCCCTGTGTACAAAACACCGGGTGCTGATGATTGCCGATGAAGTGCAGACAGGATTATGCCGAACCGGAAAGATGCTGGCCTGCGACCATGAAGGTGTGCGGCCCGATATTCTTGTTTTAGGCAAGGCCCTGTCGGGCGGTATGCTGCCTGTTTCCGCTATTCTCGCCGATGATGAAGTGATGTTGGTTATTAAGCCCGGCGAGCATGGATCTACCTATGGAGGCAATCCGCTGGCATGCGTGGTGGCGATGGAAGCCTTACAGATATTGAAAGACGAGCGTTTAGCAGAGAATGCAGAGAAGATGGGGCAATTGCTCAGGGAGGGCCTCAGCGCACTGAATAGTCCGCTGATACAAACCATTCGCGGCAAAGGCCTCTTGAATGCCATTGTGATAGACGAGCAACATGGTTTGAGTGCGTGGGAACTCTGTGTGAAGATGAAAGATTTGGGGCTGCTGGCAAAGCCCACCCACGGAAACATCATTCGTTTTGCCCCCCCACTCACCATTGACAAAGCGCAGCTGAGCGATTGTCTGGAGATCATCGGGCAGGCGCTGAAAACATCCTGATGACCAGTTTGTGCCTACCCTACAGCAGGAAATAGCCGACCGGGCACTTGCAAAAAAACCTTAAAACCGGAACAGGGGCGCCAAACCGGGAAGGAAATGCCTTAAATTCGCGACCTGAATGAAAAGGCCCTTTCGCATAAGCATCCTGCTTGTTTTGATGAGTGTTACCGGCATTTTTGCGGCAGCACCCAAAAAAAAGGAGCTACGCAGCGTTGAAGATCTTGCCGCTTATTACTCCCGCTACGAAATTCAGATAGACTCTTGCAGCAACATCGAGCTTTACCGCAGAGTTTACCATTATCTGGGAACCCCGTATCGCAGCCGTTCGCGCAAGGGTGGCTTTGACTGTAGCGGATTCACCCGGACCATTTACAAAGAAGTGTACGCACGCTGTTTACGTGGCGGCTCGGCAGATATATTCCCAAAGACAAGGATGTTAGCCAAAGAGGAGTTAATGGAGGGCGACATGGTTTTTTTCAAAATCAGGAAAGGACGTATTTCGCACGTTGGGGTTTATCTTGGCAACGGAAAATTTGCGCATGCCGCGACCAAAGGTGGAGTTAGGATTGATTCGCTCGAAGATCCCTACTACAAGCGCAGCTTTTTTCACGGAGGAAGGATTTAGAAGAGCGCGATTGCTTAATTTAGTGCCGTGGCAAAGACCAAAATACTCGCACACGATCAGATTCGTCATAAAATCAGACGAATGGCATTTCAGATTTTCGAGAGACATTTCGAAGAGAAAGAAATTATTCTGGCCGGAATAGCTGACCGCGGTTACATACTTGCGGGACGTATTGCTGAAGCCTTGAAGAAAGCTGGCATTCCTGAAGTAAATCTCATCGAGTTGAAACTGGACAAGAATAACCTTATTGGACAGAATTACCGGATAAACGAAAACGTTAGCGGCAAGGTAGTGATTGTGGTGGATGATGTTTTAAACTCAGGAAAGACCTTATTGTACGGCGTGAAGCCTTTTTTGAATCATCCGGTAAAACATCTTGCCACATTGGTGCTGATTGACCGCAGCCACCGGCAATTTCCTGTTCATGCAGACTATGTAGGCATGCCTATGGCTACCACTCTGGCACAACATATTCAAGTTGTGTTCAGCGATACGGATGATGCGGCCTGGCTGGAGGATTAAATTCTTTCATGCCTTTGCCAGGAGCATGCGGCTTACCTTTAGCACAAGGCCACGCGGCAGAAATCGCACTGAGTTTGCCAATACATCGTTCATGATACCATGTATGGCCACCCTTTTTCCTTTCATCATCGCTGCATATCCGTATAGCGCCACTTGCCGGGATGATGGCATTTTTTTTCCTTTCACCAGGGCACTATCCTCCATGGCCGCAGCAGCCTGAAAACCGCTTTCGGTTGCGCCGGGACACAAGGCGGTTACGGTAACACCCTTCTGCCTCACTTCATTGTCAATGGCTTCAGAAAAATGCAAGACATAAGATTTGGTTGCAAAATAAACGGCCATCAACGGTCCGGGCTGAAACGCGGCCGTAGAAGCCACATTCATGATTTTTCCGCTGCCACGCTTCACCATATCTTTGAGATAGCATTTAG
>JBIIMV010000077.1:0-6062 GCA_044337805.1 Bacteroidia bacterium | reverse complement strand
ATCCGGCTTATCAGCAATTAATAAATCAGTATAGCTTTCACGAAGAATTCTGACCTTGACAGGAAAGTTGGTAACCTGATCAGCATTCATACCGACTGTGTTTGATGAGTTGGCGATTTCTGTTACAATACCTTTGAACTTTCTATCAATCCATGCATCGACTTCAATCAAGGCAGTATCACCGGTTTTAACCCTTACAATATCATTTTCATTAACGTCAACATTTACCTCCATCTCTTTAAGATCAGCGATGGTAAGAATTTCGGTGCCGGCCATCTGGGAAGTACCAACCACACGCTCTCCTTCCTCGACATTCAGTTTAGAAACAATGCCATCTACAGGACTATAAATGGTTGTTCTTTGCAGGTTATCTCCTGCTTCCTTTACGGAAGCTTCTGCATTCTTTACACTAAAATCAGCCGCAGAAACAGATTGTTCAGCAGCCATAACTTCCGCACGTGCGGTCTCGTATGAAGCTTTTACACCATCAAATTCAGCCTGAGAAATTGCTTGCTGATCAATAAGCTTTTTTTGTCTCTGAAAATTTGCTTCCGCGTTTGCAAACTGGGCCTTAGCTTGTAAGAGTCTTGCTCTGGTATTTGCGAGATTGGCCTTTGATGTATTAAGCATCGCTCCCATTTTATCAAGGTTTGAAACGTAGATATCCTGCCTGATTTTACACAGAAGATCACCTTTGCGAATACGCTGACCCTCCTTTACCTTCAGTTCAACAATTTCACCTGAAACATCAGAACTTATCTTTACCGCTTTCTCAGGCTGTACCTTACCACTTGCTGTAACAGACTCTGTTATACTTCTGAGAGAAGCCTTTTCGGCTGTCACCTTGGTTCCTTCCTTACCTCCCAGCCAACCGGCCTTACCTGCGGCAACAAGCAGCAAAATAACGGCAACAAGTGAGAGAATAACATTACGTGTAGTGAAAAATCGTTTCATAGATTAAAGTGTTATGGCCTTACCCATATAAAAGTCCAGAATCTTGTATCTGAAAACATAATCAAACTTAGCCTGAAGCAGGTTCGACTCAGCGGTGATTAAACGGGTTTTGCTGTCGTTATATTCAACGGGGTTTGCGGCGCCTGCATTAAACCTTTGTTCGGTATTCCTGAAAACCTCCTGAAGTGACTCAACAGATTTTAATGTCGCCTGATATCTGTTCAATGCAGCCAATGCATCAGCATAAGCCTGTTCTATCGTCCTTTTGAGATTGATTTTAATCTGCTGGTAGTTGAGATCGGCCTGCTCCAGTTGAATTCTGGATCTGGAGACATTGCTCTTAACCGCCAGATTATTGAATATTGGCACTGTAAGCGAAAGACCAAAACTCTTGTTCACATTATCTCCAAACTGCTCACGGTAAGTTGATCTTTGAAGAACAGGATCAATTACCACTGAATAAACTGTTTCTCCTGATTGGGTAAAACCGGCCTCTACCTGTCTGCTGTCTATTCCGACAACCTTTTGTGCCAGACCCGAATACCCTGTTCCAATACTACCAATGAAACTCAGAGTGGGATACATTCCAGAACGGGAAACCTGCAATCCTTTTTCAGCACTTTGCTTTCTGAGTTCAGCGCCTTTTAACGAGGGTTGGCTGGCAAGAGCCTGGGTGTATACATAAGAAGCGGTAAAGGTCAAAGGGAGCTCTTCGGGTGTAGGAATTTTCGGAGCAACTACGTCAAAACCGTCTCTGCTTTCAAGCATGAGTAACTGTACCAAAGAAAGCATAGCGAGATCGACACTATTTTTGGCATTAACCATAGCAAGCTCCTCGTTGGCTAACTGAGCCTCAACCTGAAGCAGGTTAACTTTGGGTGCTGCGCCTGCCTCAAAAAGCTTCTTTGTTCGCGCCACTTGTTGCCTGCTGAGCTCTACCTGCTTTTCAGTATTTACATATACTTCTTTGGCAAGAAGAATATTCAGGAATGCGGAGGCTACAGAAAGACTGATATCATTTTTACTTTGATCAACATCTTTCAAACCTGCGGCCAGATTAATCCTGCTCTGCTGAATGCTGTAGTAGTTTTGCAAACCATTGAATAAATTGAACTGTGTATTGAGGCCCATGTTAATCGATTGCACAGTGCTATTGGCGAACTGATTGGTAAAGCGATCAATGGTTCGGCCCACATTATAAAAATTAGCGGCCTGTCCGTTTAAGGAAGGCAATACCGCAGCCTTGCTTTGGTCAAGCGCAATTTGTTGATTTCTTAAATTTAGCTCAGTTTGCCTGATCTGAATAGACTTCTTCAAGCCTTCTTCAATGCATTTTTGGAGTGACCAAGGGTCTTGGGACAATGCAGGAATAGCAAAGGAAAGGGAGATATACAGTAGAAGACGTTTCATGAAATTCGTTGAAATTGCGTCCAAATTTATAAGTTGATCTGCATGGGTTTCGTTAAACTTTGTCAATTACGGGTATCGAGTCCCCACATCAATTTCGTTCGCAGGGTTTGCAGAAAATCATTGCCCTGCAACCTTACAAGCTTCACGTTGAACCTTTCTCTTGAAACAGTTAATTCCTCGCCATTCTGAAAAGATGCCGGCCTGGAATCCAGGGCAACCATAAAATTCCTGTTTCTGCCTTCAACCTTTAGTGTAATGGTGTCTTTGTCACTGATAACCAAGGGGCGCACGTTTAAATTATGAGGACTGATCGGGGTTACGATAAAGTTACCGGAATCAGGCATCACAATAGGCCCGCCGCAACTCAGTGAATAAGCGGTTGAGCCGGTCGGGGTACTGATTATCAGACCATCTGCCCAATAAGAGTTCATTAACTTTCCGTTAAGATAGGCATGAATGGTCATCATGGCCGATGATTCGGAGCGGTGGATGGCAATCTCATTGAGTGCAAAGTTTTGATGCCCAAAAGCGGCTGATGGAGTATCGAGCCTGATGAGCATACGCTCTTCAATTTCAAAATCACCGGCCATGATGCGATCCAGAGCCACCTCTATATCCTCAATAGATATTCCCGATAGAAAGCCAAGTCGCCCGGTATTGATTCCCATGATGGGAATGCCTGAATCACCGGCAATCACCACAGTATTAAGCATAGTACCATCGCCTCCAACGCTACAGAAGAAATCCGGGCGCTGCTGCAGTTCTTCCCATTTTGAGAAAATGGCATGTTGTTTTTTAAATTCAATTCTACCCTGAGCAAGTTCGTGAAGGTGCTGATGTATGGAAAGAAAAATGCCTGTATCTTCCAGCTTCGCAATCAAACGCTGAATGGGCATGACATTATAAGCATTGATTGTCTTTCCGTAAAGGGCAACACATTTCATGTTCAGTGCTGAATTAATTGCTGAAAGTTAAGGATAGTTTTATCAGAAAGGTATGCCGTAATGAAAAAAGAATCCCGTTGCCCCCATGCCATTTCGACTTACCTCAAACCGAACAACCCTGTCGTAATAAGTCACAAAATCAAGAGAAAGGCCATATCCATGCAGAATGGAATTGGACAGCGGATTTTCGCGGAAATACACCCTGTCCCAAACGTAGGCGCCATCAAAAAAAGCTCCGAGATAAAAGGCAAAATGAAATCGGTCGAAGCGGTCATTTCCGTCACTAAAATCAAACTCTCTTGGTTTTACCAATTGATATCGCACTTGGGATTTGGACAGAAGAAAATGTTGACCGTCAACCACATTATATTCATAACCCCGCACAAAATCATTACCATACCCCAGGCTTCGCTGAAGATAATAAGGCTGATTGGTCGTTGAGATCAGCCTACCCTTGACCGAAGCACCGGCATACCATCTACCTCCAAGGGGAGTATATCCACGAGCCTCAACATCGGCCTTGAAAATACTAAAGTCTTCCCCGGCAAGAATTCCCAGACCTGATTGAGAAAGCTCTGAGGTAAGGAGCCAGCCACTTAGCGGGTAAGCACGGGAGTCGCGCCGGTCATTGACCCAAATGTAGTGTACGGAAAAAAGGGCCAATGATCTTCGATTCTCAGGAAAATATCCCGGCCCGATAATGGCTACTGTATCTTCAATGGAAGAGGCGGCAAAACGGAACTCGGCTGCATGTGTCACATATATTCCCTGCCGATACTGATACCTTAGCCTTGCAAGCGTCTCTTGTCTGACATATTTTCCGGGGTCCCTGAACCAGAGCAGTCGGTTGTCGCGACTCGCAAATCCTATTTCACGGTTACGGAGATAGGATGCGGAAAAATACAATCCGCTTCTCTGTTTACGGTCTATGTAAGGAATCGAATATGCAAGTCTGTAATGCTGCCAGGTACCCATTCGAACCATGAGCTGAAGCGCCTCTCGTCGACCGCGGAAATTCGTGTGCGTTAGAACAAAACCATAGTTTAGGCGGCTCCAATCCCTAGCTTTCCACCACGAGTTAAAGTTACGGTCCGCTATTTCAAAAATTGGAGCAGGCCATATGTACCACCTCTCAGTAAGATTGATATAAACCCACATCCTGTCATTACCCCGATCAAGAGTGTGAATCTTTACAAAATTGAATAAGGATGTATTGAGCAAATTGCGTCTTGAGGCCGCAAGCAATTCTTCTAACACCATAGCAGGTATCAGATCGCCCGTCTTTACCATAAGCTCTCTGAGAATGACCTCATCTATGGTGCGCTGGTTGCCACTGATAATGATGCGTTCGATTCTGAGACTATCTCTCAGCAGGGTATCGACCTCCACGGCCATTGAACGGAGGCCACAGGTGAAAACCAATAAGAAAGACAGAGTAATCCGGAATCGCATCCGGCGGCTAAATTACAAATCAAAAAACTTCATCAGCGAATCTAAACGGTCAACCAGGTCGTCCTGGAACTCACTTTGATGGAAACTTGCCTTGACCTGATAGTTAAAACGAGTGAAAGTCTGCAGTATGGAAGAAAGGTCTGTTCTGTTTATCTTGATGGTAATTTCCAGCCTGTTGCTGTCTGATTGGGAAGAAATGTATAAACTCAGGATCTTTGCGTCATTGGACTCAACGATTCTGGCTATCTCAGATAAGGAGTAATCGTTGACATTCAGCTCAAGTACAAGCAATCCGCCGGGATCTTTCATTGAGGCCATTTCGGCAAAATGCTCCAGCAGGTCGGTTAGCTGAATTAATCCTAAATACTGGTCTTTTTCATTGAGAACAGGAATAAGTGTCAGCTTATTCATACTGAAAACCTTCAAAACATCATAAACGTGCTGATGTGCGTATACGTATGGTTTGGCAAGGGAAAGAACATGAGCACCAATGGGTTCCTCGGGCGAATTCATATCCAGAATATCACTCTCACAGATCAATCCAAGGAAATCCTGATGGTTAACAATAGGCAAATGAGAAACACGGAACTCTTCCATCCAATGAAGTGCACGGGTGCCGGTATCTGATGTTCTCAGGGGCGGAATGTCCGCTGAGATCAGGTCCGATGCAATCATCGCAATTCTGTCTTTCTGATTCAGAGTAGCCAAATTGTTCTTTTTAATTATTTATACAGAGCAGGGCTCTTTTTGTTGCGTTCAAATCTAAAATATTATTCTGCCACGGCCACATGATTTTTATGAAATTTGCGCACAATTCAACAATATGACCTTTCTCAGCGTCAACATTAACAAAGTCGCCACCCTTCGTAATGCCCGTGGTGGCAATATCCCGGATGTTCTTAGATTCGCTCAGGACTGCGAGCAATTTGGCGCTGACGGTATCACCGTTCATCCGCGGCCTGATGAAAGGCATATTCGCTATCAGGATGTGAGGGACCTGAAAACCGTTCTTAAAAAGCCGTTTAATATTGAAGGCTACCCATCCCCTGATTTCATAAAACTGGTTCAGGAAGTAAGGCCTGCTCAGGTAACACTGGTTCCTGACCCGCCCGGAGCGATAACATCCAATGCCGGCTGGGATTTGGAAGCCCATTCATCATTTCTTGAGGCCATCATCGGAGACCTGAAGAGAGCAGGGTGTAAAATCAGTCTTTTTGTAGAACCTCAACCTAAAACTGTTTCAATTGCAGCATCGGTGGGGGCAGATCGTGTTGAACTCTACACCGAGAGCTATGCCAAAGC
>JBIIMV010000182.1:0-4338 GCA_044337805.1 Bacteroidia bacterium | reverse complement strand
CAAAAGCGGCATCGACCTCGTGCCCATGGTGAGCACGCTCTACCACGACAAAATCAATGAGATTAGCTTCTACACTGAACTTTATAACATCTCCCCAACTATTGGTCCGGGTGAAAATTTTGTTCTAAACGCCTACATTGAATCTTTCGAAAACGGATTTCGAATGCCGGGGTTCTTCCGCTTCGCCCGACAGTCTGCTGCTGCCATTGTTCCCTGGTTTGCCAACTTCCCGCTAAAACAGCTTCCTTCCGGTAATTACAACCTTGTCATCGAAGCACGCAACAAAGAAAACCTCCTCCTTGCCGACCAAAAGATTTTCTTCAGACGCCTCAACACAACCATGATTCCGGAGCTTGCAAACGCTGCAGATAGCGCCGGTATTGCCAACTCCTTTGTCGACAAAATCTCTTCCATCGATACGCTGGTCGACTATATCAACTCCCTCAGACCTATCTCCTCACAAATGGAGGTTACCTTCGCCGGCAATGCGATTAAGTCGGGCGAGGAAAGAGCCCTGAAAATGTACTTCTTCAACTTCTGGTCAAAGCGCGATGCTTCCAATCCGGAAGCAAAATGGAGGGCCTATAAAAAAGAGGTCGATTACGTAAATGCAGTATTCAAGACAAATATCAAAAAGGGTTATCTTACCGACAGAGGTCGTGTTTACCTTCAGTATGGGAAGCCCTCTCAGCGCCTCAATTACGACAGAGAGCCCAGTTCCTATCCCTACGAAATATGGCAGTATTACACCATCAACAATGGCCCGAATACCGTTCAAAGAAATAACCGCAGATTCGTGTTTTACAATCCCGACCTCGTCACCAACGACTACTTCCTGCTGCATTCCGATGCACTCGGAGAATTGAGAGACGACAATTGGCAAACACGCCTTCAGAAAAGAAATAATGTTTTCAATGACCTCGATATCAACAGAGCCAATTCACATTTTGGTTCCAACGTTGACGATGGTTTTAATATGAGTCGCTGATTGGAGTCCGTAAACAAAGCCGCCGTCGTTATTCTCAACTGGAATGGGGTGCATCACCTGCGCACCTTCTTACCCTCGGTTGTTCAACACACCCCGGAATCCATTGCCGATGTTGTGGTCATCGATAACTGCAGCAACGATGAAAGTATCGCCTACTTAAGCGAGCACTTTCCTTCTGTCATCATTATCCGCAACACGCGCAACTTTGGCTATGCAGGAGGCTATAACAAAGGCCTGCAAGCCATCTCCCACCCACGTTGGGTGCTTCTCAACTCAGATGTTATGGTGGGACCGGACTGGCTGCCACCGCTGCTTGACTTCCTGGACACTCCCGGTGCGGGTGCTGCCCAGCCAGTGGTGCGCTCCTTCAATGATCCGGCAAGCTTTGAATATGCAGGTGCCGCAGGTGGCTTTATAGACAAGTATGGCTACCCATTTTGCAGAGGTCGGATCTTTCATCATCTGGAACAAGACCACGGACAATACGCCACTGAGACTGAAATATTCTGGGCCTC
This sequence comes from Bacteroidia bacterium, assembly GCA_044337805.1. Taxonomy (GTDB): domain Bacteria; phylum Bacteroidota; class Bacteroidia; order UBA4408; family UBA4408; genus JBEGML01. Next base: position 2,835 of record JBIIMV010000182.1, on the reverse strand, counting down.
TGGTGCATGCATGGCAATAAACAAATCGGCCTTTGATGCCGCCGGAGGTTTTGACGAAGAATTCTTCGCCCATATGGAGGAAATTGACCTCTGCTGGAGAATGAAGAACCTTGGCTATTCCATACATGTCATACCCCGGTCAGTAGTGCTTCATCTCGGCGGTGGAACCCTGTCGTCACTTCATCCGCGAAAAACATATCTCAACTTCAGAAACAACCTCATGATGCTGGTGAAGAACCTGCCCTTAAGACATCTGATGAAGGTACTCCCCTTCCGTTTGTTGCTTGATGGCGTGGCAGGCATTTACTTTCTGCTTCAGGGCAAGCCCGCTCATTGTCTGGCTGTCGTAAAAGCACATGTTTCGTTTTACGCTGCAGCTGGACGGTTACGCACAAAAAGAAAGATGTTCCGCGGAAAGCTCCGGGAACATCTTACAGGGGTTTACAGGGGAAGCCTCGTGGCAGAGGCGTACCTGAAAAAAATCAGGATTTTCAGTGCACTGAATGCAAAGAAATTCAGTTAGTCTATTTCTTCTTTCCCAATGAACTGAGGTTGTACATCACACCAAAGCTCAGAGTAGCAAACATGTTTGAAATCTTGGGAGAGCTGTTCGACAGCACCTCCCTGATATCCATTAGTCCGTAGGTAAAACGTGCATCCAGCGAAGCAGAGAGATTGTCGGTAATTTTGTAGGTCAGTCCGGCACCCACCACTACTCCATAGTCGATGGGGGTGTAGGTATACTGCAAATCCTGATCGGTAACAGAGCTGATGATGGTGGTATCCGTATCTGTAATCGGATTTTTTCTGTTGAGCGAATAATCGATGTTTCTGTTCGCTGAAGTTCTGAGATTCAGAGAAGGACCGAAGAATACCCGGGGAATAAACTTTGATGAATCTGATCCGAAGGAATAATTGAAAAGAACCGGAATCTCGAGATACTGAAGCGTTTCGTCATACTTACGAATGGCAGTAAAAACGGTGTCAGAAGATGTTTTGGAATAGGTAACGCCTCGCTGTGACGAGAGCAAAGAAATGGAAGTAGACCACTTCCCATCTCCCTTCAGCATCAACTGGATACCAGCGGTTGGAGAAGTCTTAAAACCGGATTCAAAATCTTCATAGCCGCGGAGGGTGGCATAATTAATGCCTCCGGCGATGCCGCCATAGAGGTTTTGTGCAGAGGATACGTTGACCGCAGCCAACGAAAGACCCAGGGCAAGGGAAAAAATTCTTTTCATTTTCTTGAGCATATTAGGCTTACAATGAGGTGGCTAAAAGTAATAAAAAAAGATGTCAAACAAAGTAGGTCAGGAATTCCTAATTTCGCCTAAAAAGCAGTCATGAAACAGAATATCCTCGGCATACAGCAAATTGGCATCGGAATCCCCGATGTTCAAGAGGCATGGACCTTCTACCGTAAAACCTTTGGATTCGATGTTCCCATCTTTCAGGAAAGCGCCGAAGCAAAGCTCATGACACCCTATACAGGCGGTGAGGTGCATAGTCGCAGCGCAGTGCTTGCGGTAAACCTTCAGGGTGGAGCCGGCCTGGAAATATGGCAGTTCACCAGCCGAAAACCGGAGCCTCCGCGCTTTCAGGTTCAGTGTGGAGACCTCGGTGTCTTTATTGCCAAAATAAAATCAAAAAATGTACAAGAGAGCCATGCCGCACTTAAATCTAATCCGGGCGTGAGCAGACTTTTTCAAGACCCTTCCGGCAAAGCCCACTTCTATGTCACCGACCCCTGGGGCTTCTGGTTTCAGGTGGTGGAAGGCAAAGAGTGGTTTAAAAATGAAAAAGGATACCACTGCGGTGGGGTGTGCGGTGCCTCACTGGGCGTGCATGACATGGAGCGCTCAATCAAATTCTATGGGGAGCTTCTGGGATTCGATAAGATTGAATACGACAAAACAGGTTCCTTCGATGACCTCGCACACCTGCCGGGTGGCCGGGAAAAATACCGCAGGGTGCTACTTACACGCAAACAGGAAAATACAGGCACCTTCACCAAACTGCTCGGCAGTGGACAGATAGAGCTGTTTCAGGCCATAGACCGCAAGCCGGCAAAAATTTTCGAAAACAGATACTGGGGCGACCAGGGGTTTATTCATCTGTGCTTCGATGTTTACAACATGAAAGAGCTCGAAAAGAGCTTCGCCTCAAAAGGTCACCCCTTCACGGTCGACAGTGATTCAAAATTCGATATGGGAGAGGCAGCAGGACATTTCAGCTACATCGAAGACCCCGATGGCACCCTGGTGGAATTTGTTGAAACATACCGGATTCCCATCCTGAAAAAAATTGGCTGGTACCTCGATGTCAGCAAACGCGACCGAACAAAAACCCTTCCCGACTGGATGCTCTCTGCACTCCGCTTCGGCAGAGTGAAGGATAAGTCCTGATTAGCTTTTTTCTACCTTCTTCCCCTCAAGGTTGCCGGCATTACGGGCGTCGTAAACAAAGTTCTTTGCCCATGCCTGAATATCCTTTGCCATCAAAGTCAGCTCCTCGACTCTGCCCCGATGCGCACGACAAAATCTTTTCCATCTCAACATGCTTTCAAATCGCCTGAAGGCATGATGCAAGCGAATTGCCAGAAGGCCTGAAAACCCAAATCCGCTCAATAACATGAACCTTAGCCACGCTGGCTCAAAAAACAAACCAAGCAACTGATAGGCTAACAAATACCAAAGCAGAAAAATAACTCCTGCCGATACCACATTTACACTATTGAAAAACTCAGGCTTCTTCACCTTTTTTCTGGCAAGTAAATAAGGCAGGCGAAAAGGAACGACATTGAAAATCAATCCGGGCAGACCGAACAAAACACCT
>JBIIMV010000076.1:0-6071 GCA_044337805.1 Bacteroidia bacterium | reverse complement strand
AACCGGGTCTGATTAATCTCCGGACTCATTCACCTCTGTTCTCCATGCGAATTTGAGGAGCAGGTCCATAGGAATGATGTCAAGCGTTTTTTCATTGGTGGCTTCAAGGTCTATCAATGGCGCTCTTCCTGCCTGAAAGGCCTCCATCCACCTGGGCGCACAAAGACACCAGCGGTCGCCGGGTTTGAGGCCCTCAAAACGATATTCCGGACGGGGTGTGCTGAGGTCGTTGCCGGCAGATTTTGAAAAATCAAGGAAGTCGGCAGTCACAATCGCACATACAGTATGCATGCCGGTATCGCTGCTATCGGTGTTGCAACAACCGTCACGAAAATAACCGGTGAGCGGATTGCTGCTGCAGGTTTTAAGCTTTTCACCGAATATGTTGAGGTTCTCCATGTCTGTAAATAATCTCTGCAAAGATGTATAAGTGACGTCTTATTCACAACTTTATACCTTAGCACCCCGAAATCCTTCTCTCATGTATCTCTCTGCCGGCCGTTTTCTTTCTTTTGTGCTTCTCTCTGCGGCGCTCTTTCTCTTTGGTACAGAGAGCGTAAGGGCAGATTTTCATCATGATGCCACCCTCTTGCTGAATGATTCAATGGTGAAGCATGGCGCCATCGTAAAAGCCAGATATGCCTTCGATACCTGTAAGACATTCAACGCTGCAAACTATGAAAAGCTCGTTTTTAAGGGGAAAATAAGCGTATTCTCGCCTAATGACGAAAAGCCATTTGATTTCAACTGGAGAATGAGAAGCGAGCAGAGAGATACCTCAAAAGTCGACATTCCTTCGAAGGAGTCGAAAAGAATCTGGAGAGAACTCGTCATGGTAAATACTACCTCCGAGCGCTTCAGTTTTGTTCTTCATCTTCCGGTGATAGAGAAAGTGCTCTTTCGCTCGCATGGTGGGGTCGCATTTCGCGAAACAAAATTTTTTCGAAATGAAAACAGTCTGGCCCATTTTATCAGAGATTCGATTCTTGAGTTTGATCTTGAACAGGGTGATACGCTCCATCTGCTAAGCATTATTCCGTTTGATGATCAGTTTAAAGTATTCAAGGCAAAGAAACTATTTGCCGAGTCCATCACCATGGTGTTGCAACCGAGAAAAATGGTTCTCGAGGATTTCTGGTTTTCATCGTTTTTTCGGGTAACGCTCTTTGGTATTATCCTAACAATTTTGCTCTATAACCTGGTTGTCTTTCTGGCTCTGAGAGATAAAATCGGACTGTACTATTTTATCTATTTCGCTTGTACCTCTTTTATCTTTGTTGATGCCAGGATTGTTGAAACTTTTTTCGGTCAGGATAATACAGATGGTCTGAGTACGCTCTTCATGTTCTTTGCCGGATTCTCTGCCTATCTTGTTTTTGTGCTTGAGTACATTCCCCGCGCAGGCAAGTCTGAAACAATCAGAAAATTACTCAGGATTTTCCTCCCGGTCATTTTCTCCTGTGCCCTGGTACTTTTCTTTTTTCGCAATACGCTGAACCCGGAGGATACCTTGAGTATTCTGGTGGTTGTCATTACTAATTTTGTTGCTGTACCTCTCATATTCATCAGCTATATCGCCATATGGATATGGTCGAGAAGTGTATGGAAGAAGGGATATAAACCCGCAGTATTTCTTTTCTTCGGCAATGCCATCGTCGTTTTGTCTGTGTTATCCGCCATATCAGCGCTCTTTTTTAACTCTATCAATGTGAGCCTGGAAAGTAATCCATGGTATGTTCTCGGCCTGATTCTCGATGCCCTGGTTTTTTCCTTTGGTATTACAAGCAGAATCCGTGTTTTGCAAAAGGAGAAAGAGCAGGAGCAACAGCGTTCCATTGAACTGCTTGAATCAAGGGTGGCTGAACGAACCCTTGAACTGAGCCTTAAAAATGATGAGCTCGCCAACAAAAACAGGGAGATTACTGATTCTATCCTGTATGCTCAGCGTCTACAGAATTCTATGTTGCCTCCGCTTTCTTCTATCATAAAGGAATTGGAGAAGTTCGTCTTTCTCTATCTGCCAAAAGATATCGTTGCAGGTGATTTCTACTGGTTTCATTCTGATGAACAGGGCTGGATCATGGCGATATGTGACTGCACAGGTCATGGGGTGCCGGGTGCCATGGTGAGCATGGTGTGCAGCGAGGCGCTCAACACCGCAGTGCTGGAAGAAAAGCTGCGCGATCCGGGAAAAATTCTCGATTTCGCTGCCGTTCAGGTGCATGGGCACTTCAGCTCCGACGATGCCGTAACAGATGGCATGGATGCCGGGATACTGGCCTATGACCGTGTCTCTGATTCTTTCCTTTGGAGTGGTGCCAATCAGCCCCTGCTGTTAATTGATCCTGATGGCAGCTACACCGAAATCAAGCCCGATAAGTACAGTATCGGAAATCCTCCCCGTCAACATTCATTCGTGACGCATGAAGTGTCAAAAACAAAGGGGCAGCTGTTATGTATGTCTACCGATGGCTATCCTGATCAGTTCAACCACCAGGGGAATAAAAAACTAACACGAAAGAAATTTTACGAGTTGCTTGCTTCTTTTGTAGGTAAAGATTCGGATGAAATGAATCTTTTACTCAGAGACTTTCATTACTCCCACCGCGGTGAAGAGTCGCAAACCGATGATGTTCTGGTGGCAGGTATCCTGATCAGATAATGTGCAGGAGCATGCGCCGAGTTTTGGGTACTTCCTCTCTTTTTTTCTCCGGTATTTGCATGTCGTCTCCCCTCCATTACTTAATTTCGCTTAAAATTAATCTGATGAAAAAATTACCTCTCCTCTTTGTTTTTTTATTTTTCTGCCATTCTGCTTTAAGGGCACAACCCATCTTAAACGGCGGATTCGAAACCTGGTCCTTTCAAACCTACTATGAAAACCCCATAGGATTTTGGACTACCAATTTTTCAAGCTATCTCATCAATCGTACTGCTAACGTAAACAAGATCAGCCCGGGATTCAATTCGGCAAGCGCGATTTCACTGGTCTCTGTTAACAATTCTCCCGATGTACTGCCGGGCTTTGCATTTTTTGATAATCCCTCCATCGACCCCTCTACCGGAATTCCTTATACAGGAAGCCCTGACTCTCTCAAAGGATTTTTTCAATCAAACATTCAGCCCGGTGATACAGGAAATGTTTTGGTTATCATAAGAGGTGGCGGCGCTGCCCTTGCCATTGCTCAAAAGCAATTCACAGGACAAACCAATACCTGGACTCCTTTTGGGGTTTCCTTCATATGGCTCGATACCATTACACCTCCTGACACACTGGCGATGATTCTTACCTCTTCTTCCTTTAACGGCAGTGCGGCAATCATAGGAAGCAGGCTCGATCTCGATCAACTTCAGCTTATTGGTCCCAATGCCGACCCTCTCCCCAATGGTGATTTCGAAGCCTGGATTCCTTCCGGAAACGATGAACCTGAAAACTGGTCCACGCTAAACTTTATTTGTAATCCTCTGGACCTCTCGGTTACACCAAGCACTGATGCCTTTGCGGGGAGTGGCGCCTTGCAGCTTAAAACCGTGACTACCTTGTTCGATGATACCCTCGGCCTTATCACCAATGGATATTTTACGAATGAACCGGAAGGAGGGATGCCCATCAGCCAAAACCCAATTAGCATCAGCGGTTATTACAAGTATTTCCCACAAGGTCCGGATTCAGCGCTCGTTGGAGCATATACCTATTTTTACAATCCCTCTACACAAAGCAGAACAGTGCTCGATTCTTCGTTAATTTTCCTGACGCCCACATCCACATATCAGTCCTTTACGCTTCCCTTTCTCTACAACGGATGGAATCTCCCTGATACACTCCAGATCACTTTTTCTTCCAGCAATATCCTGAATGCAAACAGTTACGTCGGTATCGGTAGCACCCTATTGATCGATGAACTAAGCATTCAATACTCTCCGGTAGGCGAACCTCGTCCGCTTTTCGGAAATACCCCTGCTCCGTATCCAATGCCTGCCTCTTCATGGCTGAATATTCCTCTCGATAAAACCCTGCATGGAAATACAATCGAGATATTCGATGCCACAGGTAAAAATGTGTTCCGCAGCACCATCAACGGAACCAACCTGCAACTCGATGTACATCAATGGAACGATGGTGTGTATTTTTACCGCTGCCCGGGTGAGCGCTCCATGCTTAAAGGGCAGTTCATCATTCAGCATTGAACACATTAAAACTGCATAGCATCAAAGAAGACTCCGGTTTATGGCCGGAGTTTCTTGTTTCTGCCTTCAGAGGCAGCTTGCCCGAGGCCGGACTTCCATACCGCTCAGACAAAGAGGGGGTTCAACACGCCATTCGTCAAAGAGCCTTTCCTGCTCAGCATCGTCAGCTTCTCGCAGATATCCTGCTGCATCAGAACAAGGAGGCCCTGTCGGCATTCCCGAAATTGAAAGAAAACATAGAGCTGCTCAGAAGGGAAGGTACATACACCATCACCACAGGTCATCAGCTTAGTCTCGCCGGTGGCCCGCTTTTTCTGTGGTATAAATTATGTTCGGTGCTTTCACAGGCAGCCTTCCTGAGTCGTGAATGTGCTTGCACCATCGTGCCCTTGTTCTGGATGGCTTCTGAAGACCACGATTTGCAGGAACTGAATGATTTTACGCTTTTCGGTAAAAAGATAAAGTTTGAACCCTCATTCCAAGGCGCGGCAGGACGATTACCCTCGGAATCCATCATCGAATGGAGCCGGGAATTCAGCGCACTCCATACCGGGCATGATGCAGATGCCTTGTGGCATGCATTTATGCAGGGACATAACCTCGCACAGGCCACACGAAACTGGGTAAACACCGCATTCGGTGAGTATGGCCTGCTCGTGCTCGATGCCGATGATGCAAAGTTGAAACAGCTCTTTCTGCCTCTCGCCCTGCGTGAACTTGAAAGCGGATTCTCAGGTGACAGTGTTCGTAAGCGAACTCAGGAACTTATCCGCTCCGGTGTCGCTGCTGAAAAAGCCTGGCCCGTAAATCCCAGAAATCTCAACCTCTTCTGGCTCAACGAAACAGGACGGCACAGAATGATCAGACACGAAGACGGTACGGTCTCTGCCGGTGAAGCCGGTACACCGCGTTCCATACATGAATGGAAAGATGCGTTTTCCGCTCATCCTGATTGCATCAGCCCGAATGTGGTCTTGCGTCCTCTCTATCAGGAACTCATTCTTCCTAACCTCGCCTATGTAGGCGGTCCCGGTGAATGCGCCTATTGGCTGCAGCTCACAGATGTGTTCAGAGAGGCCGGACTGCCTTATCCCGTTCTGCTGCCTCGCCGGAACTTCCTGCTGCTTACACAAAAACAAATTGATACATGGTTAGCCTCCGGCTTTCAGATGACAGAGATCTTGCTTGATGCAGATCAAATTCGCAGGCAGGTCGGAGAGAGCGGACTTCCCGCCTTCCTGCAAAAAGATGCCGATGCCGCACTGAGCAGTGTTTACGAAAATGTCATCAGCGAGGTAAGTGCCATTGATCCTACACTACTTGCCACGGTTTCCGCAGAACAGCAGAAATCACTAAAAGGCATGGAGCTCATTCGCCATAAGCTGATGAAAAGCATCCGTAATAAAGATGAACAAAGATTGAACAGGCTTATTAAAATATCCGAAGCTGTTCGTCCGGAGGGTAAACCTCAGGAAAGGGCAGTTCATCTCTTTCAATTTCCCTCTCTCATTAGAAAAGAGAATATGCCGCTCTTGCTAAAATGCTGCGAAGAGCCGGGAATAAAAGGTCTGTACCTGATCTCCATCGAAGGTTAGCAGCGACAAGGCCTGCTGCGGCAATCACCTTTGCGCCCCCTGTTTTCTATGAAGCAACCTTGATGGCATAGGCAACACAAGGAAAGGAGAGAAGCGTTGCTGCTCCCCTGCAAGATGGTCTGTCGTTTAATGTGCGTTGCTCTTTATACATATTGCTCCTTCAGACATGGTTGCATATTTCTTAAAGGCATTTACAAAAAAGAAATCGAATGCTCATTTCTGTTTTAATATTAAAAATATATTATATATAAAATTTATAAAAATAAATAATATGGAATGCAATCCTTA
>JBIIMV010000144.1:0-4814 GCA_044337805.1 Bacteroidia bacterium | reverse complement strand
CCATCCCATCCTACACAAGTCTTACCCTTGCGCACCTGCATGAAAAATATCCCGACAATAACTTCTTTCTGATTTTGGGCGAAGACAACCTGAAAGGATTTAAGAAGTGGAAGAACTGGGAGTCTATCATTAGTAACGAGCACCTGTTGGTTTATCCAAGATTATCCGAAGATGGCGAGAATGAGCTTTTCGGACATGCCAATGTGCTTTTTTGCGAGAATGCCCCGGTTATTGAATTAAGTTCATCCGAGATTCGAAAAGGGATAGAGCAAGGATTTGACATGCGATATTGCATGCCCGAAAAAGTATATAATTACATGCGGGAGATGCACTTTTATGAAAAGAAAGGCTGATTTTTTTACCACTACAGATCAGAAGAAAATGTATTTCGAAGAAATCATTTTTGGCAATGATCATTGTTATCTGGTATTGCTGAATGGACTTACTCAATCGACCGTCTCATGGCAATGGTGTCTTGATCATTTAAAATGGAACGGCAGAGTTGTTTTGTGCGACTTGATTTTTCAGGGCAAATCAGATCAATACGGACCATCAAGAGACTTTAATCAGCATGCGAAAGATGTAAAAGAACTATTGGAATTTCTTAATGCCGAGAATATATGCCTTGCAGGTATTTCATACGGCAGTATTGTTGCCCAACACTTTGCAGTGAATTATGCAGAAAGCTTGCGCAAGCTTATCCTCATCTCAACCTTCGCACACAAAACACCCTTTTACAAAGCAATTGAACAAAGCTGGAAAAACGCCCTTCTGACGGGAGGTTACGAACTGCTGCTAGATGTCATGCTGCCGTACGTTCTAAGCGAGAAATATTTCATGTCGCCTATTATTCCAATTGATAACATTAAAAAATTAAGACTTGAGTTGCAACCGCGTAAGGAATCTATCCTAAAGCTTATGGAAGCAACAGAAAACAGAAAAGATTATCTTGAAGAATTGTCATGGGTGAAATGTCAAACTCTGATTATACAAGGGGAAAACGACCTTCTCTTCCCACCTTACTTCGCAAAAGCCATTCAGGAAAAAATTCGCGGTTCAAAATTGCTGATTATTCCCGGCAAGGGTCACACCCTGAATATTGAAGCCGCGGCTGTCATCTCAGAGGAAATCAGCCTTTTTTGCCAATAAATTCAAACACGTTTAAAGTTCTTGTACTCAAAGAAACGATAACCGGTTAGTTTCTCCATCAGTTCTAGAAATCGGTTTTTAAGACTTAGTCTCCTGATTTTAGTATCGTATTTAAAATCCCAGTCTGCAGACTCAATCCTTGAATGCATTACCGCAGGATGTGTTCCGGTATAGATTTTTAACGAGTCAATATTCTGATAATCATACTCAGATGCTTCAATTGTTCTGGTCTGAAGGGTATGATCATCATGCCATAATTTCTGGAATGATTTATCCTTTTCAAGTTGAATTTTAGGATTCTTAACCCATCCATAATGATGCATAAAGGCATCCATCATTTTTACACGAATCAAACGCTGATTAATCCTGAATCCCTGGGCATCGCGAAATGATCTAAGACCCTTGATATTTTTCACTATCCTGACTTCCTGTCGGTACCAACGTCTGGAATCACCAATGTAACGGTAATGTCCGTAAAAATGTTTGTATTGAAGCAGCAAGCCTTCAACACGAGGGTCTTTCAGGTATTGTTGCATCCCTTTACGAATATTTTCAATCCCACTTTCATGCAAAACCTCATCTCCTTGAATGTAAATAATCCAGTCGAAGTCATCACCAACACAATCAAGCACCTTATTGGTTTCAACCGCGAGCACTTTACCACCTTCACGAAGATTATCGTCCCATACGGTATCAACAATGACAATTTTCTCAGATGGAATCGATTGAACTAATTGACGGGTTTGATCTTCAGACTGCCCCACCCCAACGTACATAATATCAACCAGTGGAAGAACCGATTTAATACTTTCCACGACAGGGTAGTCGTAGCGAATTGCATTTCGGATGATGGTAACGCCGGCAACTTTCATGGGTGCAAGATCGAAAAAAGACAAATTACCCTAACTTTGTGGAAACATTTATCTGAAGATGTTAAAATTTGCCCGGATTGCCTCCGGATTGTTTATTGGGATTTTTGCCTTATTGGTATCATCTTTTAGGGCGCAGGAACAGGTATTTGAAGTTTCTAAAAATATCGACATACTTATTACAGCTTACCGCGAACTTCAAGCAAATTACGTTGACGAAATCGACAACAAAAAAACGATTAACAAGGGTATCCAAACCATGTTGGCTTCATTGGATCCATACACCGAATTCATCCCAGAAGATAAGATTGACGATTTCAAAAGGTCGCACCTTTCATTTGAATATGCGGGAATAGGCGCATACATCGCGACTATTAAAGAAGACATTACTGTTACAGAGGTTTATGAGGGCTTTCCTGCTCAAAAGGCAGGAGTTATTCCGGGCGATGTAATTCTCAAAATCAACAATCAAGAAATCAAAGGAAAAAAAAGTGATGAAGTAAGCAGTCTGTTGAGAGGCCCCAAAAATTCAACTGTAAATCTGCTCATAAAAAGAATCGGCCAGTTGGAGCCTGTTTCATTCTCCATACGCAGAGAATCAGTGAATACAGGCAATGTTTCCTATTCAGGCATTATATCCAATGACATCATCTATATAAAATTGGATCGTTTTATGGAAGATGCAGCCAAGCAGGTTAAAACTGCACTGACACAACTAAAGAATCAGCAAAGGATATCAGGAATCATCCTCGACCTAAGAGGGAATGGTGGTGGAATACTTGCTGAAGCGGTAAAAATCAGCAACCTTTTTATCAAGCAGGGAACTCTTATAGTTTCTCAAAAAGGCCAACGAAAAAAAAATAATGCTGATTACGTTGCAACCAATCCACCTATTGATACGGAAACACCTCTTGCTGTTCTGGTAGACCAGGGTTCAGCCTCGGCATCTGAAGTAGTAACAGGAGCCATTCAGGATACCGACCGCGGCATCATTATCGGTCAAAGAACTTTTGGGAAGGGTCTGGTACAGAATACTGTTCAGATTGCCTACAATTCCCTCTTAAAACTCACCATTGCCAAATATTATACTCCAAGCGGAAGGTGTATTCAGGCGCTGGACTACACGCATCGCAGAAGCGATGGTAGCGTTGAAAAAGTAGCTGATTCTCTCATCAGTGAGTTTAAAACATCTAATGGCCGTTTGGTTTACGATGGATCGGGAATTTTTCCTGATATTGAAATTACCTCCAAAGATGCTCCTGCCGTTGCAAGAGCCCTGCATGAAAAATATTTATTTTTCAAATTTGCCAATGAATTTCATTTTAAAAACAAAAGCATACCGAGTGCAACCGAATTTGCTCTGAACGACGCTCAATATAAGTCTTTCATAGATTTTGTGCGCAATGAGAAATTTGAATATACAACTGAAACTGAAGAAAAAATCAGAAATCTTCGCGAGGCAATGGATAAAGACCTTATTAAGGAGTCAGGGAAATTATCGGATGCATTACTTGGAAAAATAAAGGACATAAAAGAAACTGAACTTATCCGAAATAAAAAATTGATTTCTGAAATTTTGGAAGCTGAAATTGCACTTAGATACTACTTTCAGAAAGGAAGAATTGAATCTACCTTTGACGACGATGAAGAAATTGCTCAAGCGATAAAAAGAATCAGAAACCCCGATCTAATAAAAGATATCCTAACCGGCAAAGGGGAATTCAAAACCATAGGAAAACCTAAAGCAATAGAAAAATCTGTTGAAGCAGCAGTGATGGAATCCCCCGAAGGAGAACAATAACTTTTATCCTCTCAGATAAAAGTGACGACGGAAGAGGTCCTTCCTGAAAAATAAAATACCCATATCAAACAATTCTATCGAGGTCTGCACGGCTTCATCTGCAGCCAGTATTCTCCATGTCTGGTTCATCTCCTCAGACCAACGAATATCATCTATAATGACGATGCTGTCTTCATGCAGGTGATTCCTTAACATGCCAAAATATTCTAATGTTGGCGCACGCCTGTGATTGCCATCAATAAAAACCACATCCAACTGCCCGTAATCATTTAGTAGCCGAGGAAGGGCTGTACTAAACTCCCCCACCTGCAGTTGAATGTTCGATATTCCAATCTCTTTGAACAAATTCAGCGCTTGTTGAGCACGCGCATGGTTTCCCTCAAGTGTTAGAATTTTTGCCTGTTTATTACGCGCAGCGAGATGCGCAGTAGTGATGCCAAGACAAGTGCCGATTTCAAGAATGGTTTTTGGAAAGTACAAAGCAGCAATTCGTGCAATTAGTGCTGCCCTTGAAGGACTTTTCAGGGAACGTTTTGCAATATCGCTTAGCCTCTCGGAAATCTGCTTTCCCTGTCCTGTAGCTCCATATTCTGTACCGCAAATAACCTCACTCGAACTAATAAATTCCTTCCGTTTTTTTTCTATTTTCAATATTACTTCGTCGACAATATTATCGTTCGACTTTAAAACCTTACAATAGAATTCATAGGCAAAGGGCGAATGAAGGCCATGTGCATTTTGTGCACGAAAAAAAAACCGCAATCCCGAAAAAACACGAAACAGCAGATTTCGTATCTTCTTACTGCCTAACAATTTTAATTACCTGATCCGAATCCCTAAAATCAACTTTCAGCAAGTACAAACCTGAAGACAAATCTGCCATGTCAATATTGAAATGATGGTAACTGTCGGGCAGAGCGGAAGTTAAAATCTGATCAATTACCCTGCCTGACAAGTCGCAAAGCAAAATGCCGATTGGCTGACTTGACCCTGAA
>JBIIMV010000075.1:0-6168 GCA_044337805.1 Bacteroidia bacterium | reverse complement strand
CCATACTTTAAAAAGTATTGGGCTAAGTAAAGAGGATTTATCAGTTGGAACCGCCTTAATCATGGGTAACGATGCATTGCTGGATCATGATACTATTTCCAAATATGCCGCAACAGGCGCTTTGCATATCCTTTCTGTTTCAGGACTGCATGTTGGAATCGTTTACATCCTTCTAAACTCCATACTGAAACATCTGTTACAAAAGAAGAAAAAAAATGCAATCATCAGATTACTCTTGCTGTTAGCAGGCATTTGGGCATACTCCATTGCTACCGGACTCTCCACCTCTGTCATTCGATCTGCCAATATGCTAAGCATCATGGTAATTGGTGAAACACTGGGTAAAAAGGGCTTCTCAGTAAATACACTGGCTGCAAGCGCAGTCATACAATGTATCCTTCATCCTGCCTCCCTGCTGGAACCGGGATTTCAATTATCATACCTTGCCGTATTGGGCATTCTGACCATTTACAGCCCTTTAAAAATGATTCTTCAGCACCCTAACCCTATTCTCGCACACATCGCTTCTGTGTGCAGCGTTTCTCTATCAGCACAGTTATTTACCTTCCCGCTATCGCTTTATTACTTTCAGCAATTCCCTAACTACTTTTTACCTGCCAATCTCTTAATAATCCCAATTTCAGGCATTGTACTTTACTCAGGCCTTGCTATGCTTCTCTTTAGTGGCATACCCCTACTCCATGAAATCAATGTAATTATTCTGAAATACTCACTAATGCTGATGAACTTTATGGTTAAATTTTTCTCAGAGCTTCCATTTGCAATAACAGATAACATTGGGCTATCATTTATAAATATGATGATATTATATATTACTATTGCTTCCATCATTTTTTTCTTTCTTAAAATGAACGCAGTATTCCTGCGACTCTCTTTACTTTCGATAGCCTTAATGTCAGGAATATCCATGTTACATGAATATAGAATACAAACTCAGTGCAGATGGGAGATTTATCATTCAGACAAAGGAAGGATCGTGGCACTGATAAATGGAAAAACAATGCACCTTTTGTCTACGCCTGGACTATACAGATCACCTTACCTGACCAGGAAAATGAAAAGACACTGGAATTTAGACGGCATAGAGAAGATAAATTGGGTTAGGCTTGACAGCACCGACAAAGCGCCTGTATGCATCAGAATTTTCACCGAAATCAATAAAGGAGAAAATGAAAAAGTATTAAAAAGTATAATCGGCAAAAAGAAAATACATGAGGAGCATGCCGATAGTTTTGTACAAGGCAACATGCCACTATCGCTCGTATTTACTGATTCGCGGACCAATTAGGCGATTTGGTCTGGCGCATTCCTTTTAATATTCTCTGTTGTTTGCGATATATCTGCGAAGATGGCTTCAGTGGAGACCACTTTCTGGGATTCGGCAAAATAGAGGCAACCATAGCAGCCTCTCCTGCTTTGAGCTTTCGTGCATCCTTTTGATAGTACTGCATAGCTGCTGCCTGAATTCCATAAACTCCATTTCCCATTTCAATGATGTTTACATAAACTTCCATGATGCGCTGTTTGCTCCAAAAAAGTTCAATCAAGACTGTGAAATATGCCTCAAGACCTTTACGAAGCCATGTTCGGCCCTGCCACAAAAAAAGATTTTTTGCAGTTTGCTGTGAGATAGTACTGGCCCCCTTCACTTTCTTTCCCTCTGCATTCTGATCCATGGCCTTCTTTATTGCAGTAAAATCAAAACCAGAGTGTTCCAAAAATCTGGAATCCTCGGCACAAATCATTGCATGTGCAACGCATGATGGCAATTCATCCAATGCAACCCATTCTTTCTTCCAGCCAAACCCGGGACCATCAGAATATGTCTCAAAAGCGCGAGACACCATTAAAGGGGTTATCGGCACAGGAGCAAATCTGAATAAAATGACAGAGCCAACTGAAAGTATCATAAATACTATGAGCAGCCTTTTTACGAGTCGAATAAGTGTCTTAAGCATATCAATTTTGAAAAATGAAAAAAGGGAGAGATGTTTCCATCTTTCCCTTTTTTAACCTTCTCACAATCCATCAGGCCTGAGCAGTCGGTCCTCCGAAATTCATCGGAATACCCGGCATATCTCCCTCTTTGATGGGACCAAATGAGGATTCATATTTCTGAACATTATCCCTTAACGCCATCAACAAACGCTTTGCATGCTGAGGTGTAAGAAGAATTCTGCTCTTGACTTTCGCTTTAGGAACTCCGGGAAGAATTCTAACGAAATCAATAACAAACTCAGCATTACTGTGAGTGATTATTGCCAAATTGGAGTAAATCCCTTCGGCAATCTCTTCACTGAGTTCGATGTTGATCTGATTCTGGTTGTTTTGCTCGTCTGACATAATAATTATTCATCGGCCTCAACAGCCAGTTTCTTGGATTCCATCAAACTTTCAAATTCCTCACGTGAGCCAACGATCAATTTTTCATAATCGCGAAGACCTGTTCCCGCAGGAATGAGGTGTCCAACAATGACATTCTCTTTCAGCCCCATGAGATCATCTACCTTACCACTTACAGCAGCTTCGTTCAGAACCTTGGTCGTTTCCTGGAAGGATGCAGCCGAAATAAATGAACTTGTTTGCAGAGAAGCACGGGTAATACCCTGAAGAATCTGACGACTGGTCGCAGTGACAGTGTCTCTTGCTACCACCGGCTTCAAATCTTTTCTCTTTAGCACGGAATTTTCATCACGCAGCTTTCTGGCAGAAATGATCTGTCCTGCTTTTAGGTTCGGAGAATCGCCCGGATCTTCAACATACTTCTTTCCAAAAATATTGTCGTTCTCTTCCATGAAATCTGCCTTGTTTGCAAGTTGTTTCTCAAGGAATCTGGTATCTCCGGGATCGTCGATTTCAACCTTTCTCATCATCTGACGCACAATCACTTCAAAATGCTTGTCGTTAATCTTTACACCCTGCAAACGGTAAACCTCCTGAATTTCGTTAACAAGATATTCCTGCACCGCGGTTGGACCTTTGATATTAAGGATATCCTCAGGTGAAATTGCACCATCAGAAAGTGAAAGACCGGCCTTTACAAAATCATTCTCCTGCACAAGCATATGCTTCGACAGAGAAACGAGATATTTCTTTACCTCACCTGTGCGACTTTCAACAATAACCTCGCGATTACCGCGCTTGATTTTTCCGAAAGAAACGATTCCATCAATTTCGGTAACAACAGCAGGGTTAGACGGATTCCTTGCCTCGAAAAGTTCGGTGACACGTGGGAGACCACCGGTGATATCACCAAGCTTTCCACTTGCCCTTGGAATCTTAACAAGTATTTGTCCGGCCTCAATTTTTGCACCTGCATTGACAATGATATGGGCGCCAACAGGAACGTTGTATGTTTTGAGTGTATCCTTAGTCTTATCAACTACCCTTATCGCAGGATTGATGGTTTTGTCTTTGGAATCAATAACAACTTTTTCTGCGAAGCCAGTCTGCTCATCCGATTCCTCACGGAAGGTAACACCCTCTTTGAGTGACTCGTATTCAATTTTTCCGCTGAATTCTGAAACAATAACCGCGTTATACGGATCCCAGTCACATATCAGCACACCCTGCTTAACCATAGCACCATTGCTCACATAAACTTGTGATCCATAAGGAATGTTGCTTGTGGTAAGCACCATCTTGGTTGTTGGGTCAATGATGCGCATTTCAGCAGAACGTCCAATAACAACCTGAACTTTTTCTCCGTCAGGATTAGTTCGGTCAACAACTCTCAGCTCTTCAAACTCAATCTGGCCGTCGTATTTTGCCTTCACAGAAGATTCAGCAGATATATTTGAAGCCGTACCACCCACGTGGAAGGTACGGAGTGTGAGCTGGGTTCCGGGTTCACCAATAGACTGTGCTGCGATTACGCCAACAGCCTCCCCTCGCTGAACCATACGGCCTGTTGCAAGGTTTCTTCCATAACATTTCGCACACACACCTGTCTTGGATTCACAAGTAAGTACGGAACGGATTTCAACAGACTCAACGGGTGATTCTTCGATGATTTTGGCCGCATCTTCCTTGATTTCATCACCGGAAACAACAATAACATCGCCGGTATTTGGATGAATGACATCATTCAGGGCAACCCGTCCAAGAATCCTGTCACGAAGGGTTTCAACAACCTCTTCGTTCTTCTTAAGCGGTGTTGCAATGAGGCCTCTCAGTGTACCACAATCCTCAACAGTGATGATAACATCCTGAGAGACATCAACCAGCCTTCTTGTAAGGTAACCGGCATCCGCTGTCTTCAGCGCCGTATCAGCCAAACCTTTACGGGCACCATGAGTTGAGATAAAATACTCAAGGATCGACAATCCCTCCTTAAAGTTGGAAATAATAGGATTCTCGATAATCTCGCCACCGGATGAACCTGATTTCTGAGGCTTGGCCATCAGACCGCGCATACCTGCAAGCTGACGAATCTGTTCTTTTGAACCGCGAGCCCCGGAGTCAAGCATCATATAAACCGAATTGAAGCCCTGTCTGTCATTGATCAGGATATTCATTACACGCTGGGTAAGTCTGCTATTGGTGTGCGTCCAGATATCGATAATCTGATTATAACGCTCATTGTTAGTGATGAAGCCCATGTTGTAGTTAGCAAGAACTTCTTCAACTTCGGTATTGGCATCAGCAATCATGTTTTCCTTTTCGTCAGGAATGATGATGTCTGCCAGGTTAAAAGAAAGACCTCCTCTGAATGCCATTTTGAACCCGAGATCCTTCATGTCATCAAGGAAACGTGCAGTCTTGGAAACACCGGAAATTTTGAGAATTAAACCGATGATATCACGGAGTGATTTCTTGGTAAGAAGCTCATTGATGAATCCAACTTCAGCAGGTACAACCTGATTGAAAAGAACACGGCCTACAGTTGTCTCGGTGAGTTTGTTTACCAACTCCCCTTTTTCTTTTACGTTAACCTTAACATGAATCACAGCGTTGAGATCAACCTTGCCTTCATTGTAGGCTATGATAACCTCCTCGGGTGAATAAAAACGAATACCCTCTCCCTTGATTTTAAGGGCATCTGTGCTTTTTCTTGGCTTGGTCATGTAATAGAGCCCAAGTACCATGTCCTGAGAAGGAACAGTAATAGGTGCTCCGTTAGCAGGATTGAGGATGTTATGAGAAGCCAGCATAAGCATCTGAGCTTCGAGAATTGCAGCATTTCCCAGCGGAACGTGCACTGCCATCTGGTCACCGTCAAAGTCGGCGTTGAAGGCGGTACAAACCAGCGGGTGAAGCTGTATGGCTTTCCCCTCAATAAGTTTGGGCTGGAAAGCTTGTATTCCGAGTCTGTGCAGTGTGGGAGCACGATTGAGTAACACAGGGTGCCCTTTGAGAATGTTTTCAAGGATATCCCAGATAACAGAATCTTTCCGGTCAACAATTTTCTTTGCTGATTTTACAGTCTTAACAATCCCTCTTTCAATGAGTTTGCGGATGATAAATGGCTTAAACAGCTCCGCAGCCATGTCTTTGGGAATACCGCACTCATGCAATTTCAATTCAGGACCAACAACAATAACTGAACGCGCAGAATAATCAACTCTCTTTCCGAGTAGGTTCTGGCGGAAACGGCCTTGCTTTCCTTTTAATGAATCAGAAAGTGACTTCAGCGCACGATTTGATTCGGTTTTTACTGCATTCGACTTTCGGCTGTTATCAAGCAAAGAGTCAACTGCTTCCTGCAGCATCCTTTTTTCATTGCGGAGGATTACCTCAGGAGCCTTAATTTCAAGCAGACGCTTAAGACGATTGTTTCTGATGATAACCCTTCTGTAGAGGTCATTCAAATCCGAAGTTGCAAATCTTCCTCCGTCAAGAGGAACAAGCGGGCGCAGTTCAGGTGGAATGACAGGTATCACTTTCAAAATCATCCACTCAGGATTATTCTGTATGTTGTTCCTGGCCATTCTGAAAGCCTCAACCACCTGCAAACGCTTCAGCGATTCTGTTTTTCGCTGTTGGCTGGTCTCATTGTTTGCCTTGTGACGAAGCTCAAAAGACAATTCATCAAGTTCGATACGCTGCAGCAACTCATTCAGTGCCTCAGCACCCATATGGGCGATGAATTTGTTTGGATCGCTATCCTCGAGGTACTGGTTCTCTTTTGGAAGCGTTTCGAGAATG
>JBIIMV010000102.1:0-5418 GCA_044337805.1 Bacteroidia bacterium | reverse complement strand
TAAATCATAAAAAAGAAAAGACCTGGCTGTGCCAGCTCTGAAGCCGGGCTCTGTGGCGAATCCCATGGTATAGTCATGCTCAATGTTAAGGTCTATCAGATTCTTGTAGGTATCGGGGAATCTGATTTTTAGGAAATGCTGCCTGCTGTGTAATATATCGGTGTGAAGTAGAGATGAAAGTCGCTCAATTTCAACGGCAAGTTTTTCTTTCCTGAAATTGGATCCATAAGAAGGATGAATACCGACAATGTGTTTGTCGGCAAGTGACTTTATTAATTTTCTGAAATTATTATTGTGGACAGAAACGTTTTTATCATTTGGACCATAGTCGGCAAGCAGAAAGAAAAATATGACATCCAGTTTGTATTTTTCTTCAATTCTCTCCTGCAGCAGAAAGGAGTCATAAGGATCATTCTCCATTCCGGCTATTACTCTTAATCTCTGTAAAATTTCCGGAAATTTTCCTGCAAAAAGTGACCTCAGAAGGGCTCCACCGGTTCGCATAATTCCTTTGCCCTTGTAAGCAAAAGCGTTATCAATATCAATGGTTGACAGTAACCGATATTTAAGTTTTCGCCAGGTGATTTCAGGATAGCGATTTGAGATGAGGTCTTTTATCCACAAAGCATATATGTCAGCCACTGGTTTGCCGAGGAATCCATTTTGATAAGCCAGTGACTCAGCGGCTTCAAATCGGTCATGCCTGTCTCGAATTGCCGGGAGGTACTCCTCATATCTGCTAATCAAATAAAATACAGCAGAGAATGGATCAAAGGGAAGGGCCGAAAAGCGATTTGTTGGGAAAAATACCTTAGTTCCCTTGAATTCGGAAACATGGATATCCTGATCTTTTATGCCTGTTTCAAACAAAAGCTGTCGGCACGAAATAAACAATTCATCATCCAGTGGATATTGGCCATAGTGCAATTTTGGTCCGGTGCGGGAAAGGAAAGCCTCTTTATCGGTACTTAAAAGATACTCAAGGCCTAATACGTCTTCAAAGATGAATCTGTAAACGTATTTTAATCTTGGTGTGATCCTGGGCACCAGAATGAACAAAGTGGAATTCGTCATTTGTCTTGCAAATTAGCACCAAAGAAAGTTAAATCGCGAATATTCTTACAAAATTCCTTCGTCTGCAAAGCTGAAATAGCTGTTGCCTCCAATGATGATATGGTCTAGGACACGAATGTCGATGATGAGGCCTGCCTCCTTGATTTTCTGGGTTATTTTTAGGTCAGGCTCGCTGGCTTTGAGTGATCCTGAAGGATGATTATGAGCCAGAATGATGCCGACACATCCTGTGGTTTCCAGAGCCATTTTTAAGACGATTCTTGTATCAACAAGGGTAGATGTCATACCTCCTTTGCTTGCCTGCATTGTTTTTAATACATGATTGGCATTGTTGAGAAAGGCAATCCAGAATTGTTCATCCTGCAAATCATTAAGAATTGGATAGAATAGTTCAAATGCCTGTTTACTGGAGCTTATTTTTTCCTTTAGCTTGCTTTCACTGTCTTTTTTTCTTTGCCCAAGTTCCAAGGCGGCAAGAATGGTGATGGCCTTTGCCGGGCCCAGCCCTTTAATTTTGGAAATTTCATGAATCCCTGCTTTCCCCAATGCATGAAGGTCATTGGAGAAATGATGTAGAAGTTTCCGGGCCAGGTCAAGTGCGGTCTCTCCGTGTTGCCCTGTTGAAATGAGTATGGCCAACAATTCAGCATCGGAGAGGGATTTTTTTCCAGAAATAGCCAGTTTTTCGCGAGGTCTGTCAGTTTCTGCCCAGTTTTTAATAGATAGGTTTTGTGAGGCTAGGGTCTGGTAATTCATGTTTTTTTGATGCAAGATACAATCGGTAAGGGGGACTTGTCAAGCAGAAAAACAAAAAGCCCCGCAAATGCGGGGCTTTTAGAAACCAATCTACAAACTTATCAGACAAGTTTGTTTACGTGGAGGGTTAGACCTGATTTAATGTTGGAGGCCTTGTTTTTGTGAATCACATTTCGCTTTGCAAGTTTGTCTACCATTGAGATAACTCCGGGAAGTTTTTTCAATGCGTCAGGCTTATTGGTATTGTGCCTAAGGGCTTTAACCGCATTGCGGGTTGTTCTTGCATAATACCTGTTACGGAGCCTCTTTGAGGCACTGTTGCGGATTCTTTTTTCGGCGGAAGCGTGATTTGCCATAAGAAAATTGTTGTAGCCCGTAGGGGAATCGAACCCCTGTTCCAAGAATGAAAATCTTGTGTCCTAACCCCTAGACGAACGGGCCGAATTTTTTTTTCAGGACTGCAAAGATACAGCAATTTTGTTAATTCCAAATTTTCTCCTGAAAATTTATCTGAAATCTCTTTCGTCTTCAAAATGAAAGCGGAAGCCCAGCCTTTTTGCGGTTGTCAGGTTAAGGTAGGATGCAGATTCATTTACCTGATAAACAGACATTTCCGGCATGT
Source organism: Bacteroidia bacterium (assembly GCA_044337805.1). Lineage (GTDB taxonomy): Bacteria > Bacteroidota > Bacteroidia > UBA4408 > UBA4408 > JBEGML01. The sequence continues at coordinate 2,966 of JBIIMV010000102.1, read as the reverse complement.
TTTGAAAGGGTGGGGCATAGAGATCGAAGTCGAGCGAGTAGATGACGAGGTCCTCAAGCAAGTGTAAGATTTGTTCTTGATTGATCACCGCTGTTTCGAACTGATTGTGTCTGATACTGATGGCTTTTTTCCCTTCTGCAAAGTAATGCGCGTCCTTGTTAACGAAAATCCTGGCAATCGGGTACCCCAGGTCGTTTTGCCGGTTGTATTTAAAAGAGTCGGACAGAAAGTTATAGACCGTGATGATTCCACAATATGAACGGGTAGGGTCTTCCCTGACGTATTTTGATTTATGAATAAAGTGGTTTGGTTCAAATTCAAATACGTTGGTGTGCATGCCCACAATCAGCAAATCCCCGGCGAACTTCAATTCGAAATAAAATTCCCCTCTGTCACGAAATTCAACGGTCACACGTTTGTCATGTGCTGCAATCTCAGGGCGGATTTTTTCTGAGAGGGATTTAGCCTCTGATTTAATGGTTTTAAAGGTCTCTATTGTTTTGTGGAACACATCCTGTTTCATGGAGGATTTGCTTTTGAGCAATTCCAGAATTTTATTGAGATTATGTTCTTCCATAATTAATAGGCTTTGGCAAAAAATACCTTTCCGGCTGATGGCTTACCCGAATAGATGCAGCTGCCGGTCTCCATTTCTGCGTTTAGGGGAATACAGCGGATGGTGGCTTTTGTTTCTTCTTTTATTTTTAATTCCGTTTCTGAGGTACCGTCCCAATGGGCCAAAATAAATCCTCCTTCTCCATTTATTCTTGATTTGAAAGATTCCCAGTCATTGGCTTCAAATATCATGCTATCGCGGAACCTGAGTGCCTTGTTGTAAAGACTAGTTTGAATTTCCTCCATCAGGGCCGGGACTTTATCTTTCAGTTCATCAAGCGCGATGGTAAATTTTTGCATGGTATCTCTTCGGGCACATTCAGCTTGTCTGTTTGCAAGATCACGTGGGCCAATGGCAAGTCGCAATGGCACTCCCTTGAATTCGTAATCTGCAAACTTCCATCCGGGTCTGTGGGTGTCTCGATTGTCATATTTTACCCTGATACCTGCTTTTCTAAGTTCGGCCATCAGTGGGTTAACTTCTGATGTAATTTGTTCAAGCTCTGCATCACTTTTGTAAACAGGAACAATCACCACTTGTACCGGTGCCAGACGAGGCGGAAGAACCAGGCCATTGTCGTCTGAGTGAGCCATAACAAGGGCTCCCATCAGTCTTGTGGATACTCCCCAGGAGCTTGCCCAAACATAATCCAGTTTTCCCTCTTTGTTTGCAAACTTTACATCAAAGGCTTCTGCGAAATTTTGCCCCAAGAAATGGGATGTTCCTGCCTGCAGGGCTTTGCCGTCTTGCATAAGGGCTTCAATACACAGCGTCTCCTCGGCACCTGCAAATCTTTCATTTTCGGTTTTTTTGCCTTTTATGACGGGAAGCGCAAGGAAATCCTGTGCAAAAGAGGCGTATACTTCGAGCATTTTATGTGTTTCTTCCAGCGCTTCTTCCTTGGTAGCATGGGCGGTATGTCCTTCCTGCCAGAGAAACTCTGCAGTACGAAGAAATAGTCGTGTTCTCATTTCCCAGCGAACAACATTGGCCCATTGATTAATGAGAATAGGCAAATCGCGGTAGGATTGAATCCAGTTCTTGTAGGTTTTCCAAATGATGGCCTCGGAAGTTGGTCTGACAATGAGCTCTTCTTCGAGCCTGGCATCAGGATCAACCATAAGTTTGCCCTTTTCATTCGGGTTGTTTTTCAGCCTGTAGTGGGTTACTACGGCGCATTCTTTTGCAAATCCTTCGGCATTTTTTTCTTCTGCCTCAAATAAACTCTTGGGGACGAAGAGCGGGAAATATGCGTTAGAGTGTCCGGTTTCTTTGAACATTCGATCAAGTTCCTTTTGCATCAATTCCCAAATGGCGTAGCCGTATGGCTTAATGACCATGCATCCTCTGACGGCGGAGTTTTCTGCTAGGTCAGCTTTGATAACCAGGTCATTATACCACTGGGAGTAATTTTCACTGCGGGTGGGGAAGTCTTTGGCCATGTTTTTGGTATGGTATTTGCAAAATGCGGATAGGGTGTCTTTTCCGGCGCTCAAAATTAACATAAATACCAAGGCATATGAAGAACTCCATCATCTCAGCAGGTTACAGCAGGCGATTGATACATGGTTTTGCTTTTCTGGCATTTGTCGGATTTACGGCTTGTTCAGCATCAAAGAACACATCCCGCAGCAAGCAGGATGATGTTTATTTTTCTGCATCTGATGCCAGAGCAGAGCGCGAGGCCAACAAGCGAAACCCGAGTGCCCCTGATTATACCCCTCCGGCCGCCACACAAAACGATAATTCCTCTCAGGATAACCGCAGTCAATCCGATGGTGGAAGTGGCAATCAGATAACAAATAACTATTACGGCGATTCTTTTGACTACGACGATTACTACGATTATTCATATTCATCTCGAATAAGGCGTTTTCACAGACCCTACAATGGCTTTGGGTATTATGATCCTGTTTACACCAATGTTTATTACTACGACTACGACCCTTTGTTCTGGGGTAATAGTATTTACCTTGGTTACAGTTGGTGGGCCCCCACAACGGTTTCTTACGTGAGTTGGAATTCAGGCTGGGGCTGGGGTGGTGGCTCCGGTTGGTATCGTCCTTGGTACCGTCCTTGGGTTTACTCAAATTCCTGGTATTATGGTTCGGTTTGGGGTGGATGGTGGAATGACCCATGGGCCTACAATTCCTGGGGCTGGGGCGGCGGCTGGGGTGGTGGCTGGGGTTATCCATACAGCCCTGCTTTCGGCTGGGGTGGTGGCTGGGGAAATCCATACTGGTCGGGATATGCGCATGGCTATAACAATGGTTACTGGGCAGGATATCAGCATGGCCTGTACCGTGGCGCATGGGATAACCTTTATTACAATAGTCTCGATCCCAATACA